>CAJOFW010000030.1 GCA_905234005.1 uncultured Oscillospiraceae bacterium | reverse complement strand
ACGGGCCAGGACGATCACGGCCGCCAGCAGCGCGAGTGCGGCGAGAAGCTTCTCGATGCGCATGGGTTCCCCCTTACGATGTTACGGTTGTATGATTAATACTTTTTCTTGAAAGAAAAAGTATCAAAAAGAACTTTGCATTCGCCTCAAAACGGCAGCATTTCCAAGGTTATGCGCCCGGTAACGAAACAAAGCTTTTAATTTGAGGACAGTATAAAAATGTTCCGCCGGGCGTTTCCGCCCGGAAGAAGCGCCGCCTCCTCCGCCGGGAGACGGTCGGCGAGATAGTCCCGGATGCCGCCCATGTGGGTTGTGCGGGCGTAGGGACTGTGGGCGTCGCTGCCGACGCAGGTGTACGCGCCGGCGCGCAGAAGACGCGCCGCGGCGTGTCCGGCACGGGAGCCGTATGCGCCGAATACGCTGTCCTTGCTCAGCTGCAGCTCGCAGCCGTAACGCCGCTCTCGAGCGCCATCTCCGCAAGCAGCAGGGAGTCGTAAAGATCGGGCGAGCCGTCGTCCACGCCGGGGAGGATGTGGGCGTGGACGTCAATCATCGCCGCCGTCCGCGTCGGTGGCGCTGTCAAACGCCGTGACGCCGTTTAAGATGATGATATCCGTGACGGGCGCTGCGACCGCCGTGCCGCGGAAGAAGCCGCCTCCGGCCGTTTCCGCCGGGGTATTGCCGGCGGCGGATGCCGATTCGCTCTCCGCGTCGGTCGCCGGTTCGCTCTCCGCGCCGTCCGCCTCGTCCGCCGGTTCGCTCTCCGGTTCGTCCGCAGGTTCGCTCTCCGGTTCGTCCGCCGGTTCGTCCGTTTCGACCGCCGCGTCGTCCGCCGAGACGGTGACGCGGAGGGTGCGGACGGGGGAGCGGGTGCCGAAGGCGTCGGTCGCCCAGATCGTGACCGTGTAGTCGCCCGGCTCGGACGTGTCGACGCCGCCCTCGGTGTGGAGGTACCAGGACACGTCGTCGCCGTCGCTGTCGTGGGCGTAGGCGACGTAGTCGAGGGGATCGAAATCGCTGTCGCGGGGGATCGTGACGGCGTAGTCCGTCAGGGCGACGACGACGCCGGAGTAGTCGAGGACGTCCGCCTCCAGCTCGAGGACGGCGCTGTCGTGCAGGACGTTTTCGAGCGTCAGCGTCAGGCGTACCGTGCCGGACGCGCCGTCGAGGTCGTCCACGGACGATTGAAGGCGGTCGGACGCGTCGCCGCCGAAGCCGTCGTCGGCGCGGACGACGCCGTCCGCCGTGAGGATGGCGGCGTACTCCGCCGCGTTCTCCGGCTCGACGCCGGGCAGGACGCCGAGCAGGGTGATCGTCGGGCCGGTGTAGCGGGCGGTGATGTTCATCGGGCGGTCGGCGGTGAGCGTGACGCCGTCGTCGGTCGTGACCGAATAGGTCACGGTCTTCCGCAGGCGGCCGTCGCCGTCCGTCAGGGCGTAGGTGATCGCCGCGCCGGATACGGGCTGGCCGTCCGTGCCGATGAGGTATACGCCCTGAAGCACGAAGGCGTCCAAATCCTCCTCGCCGCTGTAGCTCAGCGCCGTGACGGGCACAGAGAGATACGCCTGCGCCGGGGTGGGCGTCGGCGTCCCGGCGGGGATGTCGGCGGCGGCGGCGGGCGCCGCCGCCGCGTCGGTTCGGCGCAGAAACGCCGGCGTCTCGTAGTGGAAGACGAACAGCGCGATGAGATTGGCCGCCGCCGCGAGGGCGATCAGCGTCTTCAGTACGGCGCGAACGACGCGTGCGGCGTCGCCGTGCCCGGGACGCTTTCGCGCCGGGGCGGCGTCCGGCCGCGCCGGGGGCGCGGGGGTTGTGGTGGTCTGTTTTTTCATGGCGAGCGTTTCACGGTGCTGTTTGAATGGGTGATGGGCGTGTGATTTTGCGGCGCGTATCAGCGGCGCCGCTTTTGCGGGGTGTTTTATATGGTTCCGGCGGGGCGCGCCGGGGATCGGGGCGGGTCAGGCCTCGAGCGGCTCGTAGTAGATGTCTGCGATCGCCGCGAGAAGGGCGTCCTCGTCGATCGTGAAGCGGGCGTAGTCGCCGTCCTGCTCGAGCGTGCCGGCGGCGGTGACGATGTCGTCGGCGGTGAAGCCGACGTCGGACGCGAGCGAGGCGAGGTACAGAAGCTCGGACAGGCCGAGGCTCGTGTGCAGGTAGCTGCGGGCGGCGCGGTAGAGCGTCAGGGCGACTGTGACGTCCTCGGAGACGGCGGCGGACGCGGCGGCGAAAAACGCCGTCACATACTGCCGCTGGCGGGCCATGCGCAGGCTGTTCGCCTCGAGAAGCCCGTAATTGCGGCTGCGGACGTAGATCTCGGCGAGGTTGCCCTTCAACAGGACGTGCGCGCCCTCGGTCAGCGACGGGTCGCGGCTCGAAAGATCCTCGAGAACGTCGACCTCCACGCCGCCGATGGCGTCGTTCAGGATGCTGACGGCGGGCAGGTCGAGGGCGATGTACGCGTCGACCGGAAGCCCGTACAGCAGCCGGGAGACGGATTTGGCGACGTTCAGGCAGCCCTCGTCGTCGTCGCCGCCGTAGGCGTAGGCGAGGCAGAGCTGCATCGTGTCGGTGGAGACGTATTCGCCGTCGGTGTTGTACACGTCGACGGCGGCCATTGTGTCACGCGAGAGATTGAGAAGGCGGAGCGTGCCGGCCTCGGTATCGAGGGCGGCGAGGAAGATCGTGTCCGCCTGTCCCTGTTCGCCGTAAGCGCGGTCAAGCCCGGACGCGATGGCGGCCTCGGTCCGGTCGACGCCGAGGCAGAGGATGTTGAGGACGGAGGCCCTGCGGCAGTAGGTCACGCCGTTATAGACGATCGTCTCGCCCTCGTCCGCGACCGGGGCGGCGGCGTCGGACGGGGCGGCAAGCTCGATGTGCGACGTGAGCGCCGAACGGCCCGTCTGGCGGAGGATGTAATACGCCGACGCAAGGCCGATGACGAGCGCGCATACGACCGCGGCGGCGACAAACGCCCGCACGGCCTGCCGGCTGAAGCGGCCCGCGCGTCCGATCACGCCCCTGCCGCGCCGGTCGGACGGCTCGCACCGGAGGGCGGTCAGGCCCATGCCCATAAGCTCGTTTGCCTCGCTGTTGACGGAGGTCAGAAAATCGACGGGTTCGCTCATGGGTCGGACACTTCCTTTTCATAGACGAGCACCGCCTGTACGAGGAGCCGCGTGTCGGGGCGGCCGGCGCGGCAGGTGCTCAGGGTCAGAAGCCTTGCGTCCGCGTCAAGGAAAACGCCGTCGCGTACGACGGCCTCCAGAGAGCGGGGGTGCAGACATTCGTCGAGATACGCGGAAAATACGTCCGGGTCGGTGAAATCCCGCGTCAGCATCAGGTTGAGGTCGTCCGCGCAGTAAGCGGATATGACCTCGTAGACGAGTACGCGCTCCGCGGTGCGGACGGTGACGAAGGGACTCGTCTTCAAAAAATCCGGCTCCGTCAGGTAGAAGTAGAGATTCTGGAACATGGAGCCGTTCGTCATGTTGTGGCCGTAGAGGACGGTGACCGGGTCGGAGAAATCGGCCGCGTTTACGTCCTGCATGAAGATGCAGCCGGCAAACTGCGGGCTGCCGTAGAGATCCCGGGAGAGGTAGTATGTCTGGTCGTCGCCCTCGTGCCGGGCGACGGGGTAGTCGATCTGCGTTCCGGGGATCGTGATCCAGGCGATCAGCTCGGGGTTCAGCGCCCGGAGGCGGTCGAAGTCGATCGGGCTGTCCGTCAGGCCGGTGTAGAGGTCGGCGGGGACCTTCGTCTCGTCCGCGTCGACGATGCCCTCGAACGGGGCGGCGAGAACCTCCTCCAGCGTGGGGCCGGCCGTCGGAACCGGCGCTTCGGCGGCGGCGTCATCCTGTTGGGAGACGTCCGCCCGCAGGGCGGCGTAGGCGGCCTCGGCCGAACGGCTCGCGGCGACGCGCCGCGCCGCGAGGACAAAGCACGCCGCCGAAGCGAGAAGACAGAGCAGAAAGCCCAGCCGCCACAGACGTCTGCGTGTGCTCACGGGCGCTTCAGGCGCGCTTCTGCCGGACAAAGCAGTACACGGCCCCCGCCGCGCACAGAACGCCCGCGCCGGCGATGGCGCAGACGCCCGCGTCGCCCGTCTTCGGGCTGGTCGGCTCGGATACGCCGGGGGTGGCCACGGGGGTCGCCTCGGGGCTGATGATGGGGTCGGCCGCGAGGGCCTGCGCGCCGAACGTGAGCATGACCGCGACGGCGGCGGTGACAAGAAGCTTTTTCATCGGTGTTCCTCCAGTCGGGCGCGGCGCGCCGCGCCGTGAATGCCGGTTTGGACGCCGGGATTTGCTGTCGCCGGGGTGCGGGCGGGGTTTACAAATTCCGGGATTTACAGATATTAATACTACTGGAGTATACCGCGAAACGGGCCTTATGTCAATACGGCCCGCGCCGGAGCGGGCGGGCGCGGGAGGGCGGCGGGCGGAATTTGGACCGGGATACGCCGGAATATATCCCCGCGCACGAAGATTTAGTCAGCCGCTTCTCCCGGTTTCCGGTTGACAAGGGCGGGGGATTTCGATATAATCATCCTGTCTGCATCGTGAAACATTGAACCTGAAAAAGAATGCAGCAAAAACTGAAAGAATGTGAAACGGCAAGGAGGGTCGGCTTATGAGCAATGAGATCGACCGCGAAGATACCCGCCCGCCGGAAAACGCGGCGTCCGCATCCGGGCCGCGTCTCGGTGACGACGACTTCAGCGGTTTTCGGCGCGTCGATCGGGCGGTGCGCGGCGTACTGCGGTTTTTCTGCTATCTGTCCGCCATCGCGCTGATTGTCATCATGCTGATCGCGTTCATCAGCGCGGTCGGCGAGAAGCTGCGCAGCGCCGGGGTTTCCTGGGCAAAGGGCATCCCGTACTCGAACTACATCATCCAGTACTTCCACATCCCCCTCGTGTTCCTCGCGGCGGGCTATGTCACGCTCGACCAGGGACACACCCGCATCGACCTGCTCATCCAGAAATTCCCGAAGGTCGAGAAGATCGCCATGCTCATCGGTCACGTATTCGGCGCGGCGATCGCGTTTTTCATCAGCTATCGCGGCGTGACCGTCACGCTCGCGAAGGACTTTGCCAAGAACATCCGCATCACCTCGAGCGCGAACGCGATGAAGGCGTGGCCGTTCACGGTCTGCCACTGCGTCGGCTTCTTCCTGCTCGGCGTGTCGTTTATCTGGGCGTTCGTGCGCATGATCCGGTTCTGGAAATACCCCGGCGTGAACGCGGCCGTCATCCTCTACCCGGACGAGCACCACGCGCCCGGCGAGGAGCCGGACGGGCCGTCGCCCGCCGATGACGAAAAAGGAGGCGATGAGGCATGAGCGCGCCCGTGATCGGCATTATCTTCTTCCTCGTCATGATGGTGATGGTGTTCCTCGGCATCCCCGTGTTCATTTCGATGCTCACGGCCACCTTCTTCGGCTTTCTTGTTTTGAACGGCGGCAACCCCGCCATGATGCTGACCCAGTTCACGGCCGGCGTCTACAACCTCGGCGCGAACTACAACTACGCCGTCCTGCCGCTTTTCTCCCTCGTCGGCGCGCTCGTCGGCGAGACAGGCGTGGCGGAGGGCGCGTTCAACTGCTTCGAGTCGTGGCTCAAGCGCGTCAAGGGCGGCCTGCTCTTCACGGTCGTCGCCTCGAACGCCGTGTTCGGCGCGTGCTCCGGCTCGTCCATCGCCGGCAACATCGTCTTCGGCAAGCTCAGCCTGCCGCAGCTCCGCAAGCGCGGCTATGACGAGCGCCTCTCCCTCGGCTGCATCGCGGCCTCCGGCGCGCTGTCCACGCTGATCCCGCCCTCCATGGGCATCCTCATGTTCTGCATCATCGCCCCCAGCCCGATCGAGGTCGGCGGCGTGGGCAACGTGGCCATCTCCGTCGGCACCGCCCTCTCGGGCGGCATCGTCCCCGGCCTTCTGACGGCCATCGCCCTGTGCGTCACCGTCCGTCTCGTCGGCGCGGTGCGCAAGGGCTCCCTGCCCCCCAAAACGCACGAGGCCATCTCCTGGCACGACCGCCTGACCGGTCTGCGGTTCCTGATCCCCATCCTGCTGCTGTTCGGTCTCATCATCGGCGGCACGATGCTCGGCTGGTTCACCGCCACGGTCGCCGGCGCCGTCGGCGCGGTCGTCTGCGTGATCTACGCGATCTTCAAACGCATCCCCGCCCGCACGCTCTGGCGCACGTTCGTCGACGCGGCGGTCATGGAGGCCGGCATCTTCCCGATCATCGTCGGCGGCCAGCTCTTCTCCCGCTTCGTGTCGAACTCCGGCCTCGCGAAGTACCTTTCGGACGCCATCGCGAGCCTGCACGCCCCGGCCTTCGTCATCTTCCTGCTGGTCATGATCCTGTACGTGTTCTGCGGCTGCGTCATGGACATGATGAGCATCATCATCATCACGGTCCCCGTGGTGTTCCCGATCCTCTGCTCGCTCGGGTACAGCCCCTACGCGATCATCATCGCGCTCTGCTTCATGATGGAGATCGCCGGCCTGACCCCGCCGATCGGCATGAACGTCTTCGCCACCTCGAACGCGCTGCGCGTCAGCCCGTCGAAGGTCTTCTCGGGCGTGTGGCCGTTCTTCATCTGCGAGGTGCTGATGGTCATCGTCATCGCCCTCGTGCCCGGCATCGTCACCTGGCTGCCGGGGCTGATCGGGTGATGCACAAACCGGATAAACGGGCCTGCGCCCCTTATCAATATCTACTTACATTTGGAGGAACAAACATGAAAAAGCTGATTGCACTTCTCCTCGCGGCGCTCATGGTCTTTGCCCTGTGCGCCTGCGGCTCCGGCAGCGAACCCGCTGCGGAGGAAGAGGCGGCTGTCGAGGACGTCGCCGCCGTCGAGGAGCCCGCCGCTGAGGAAGCCGCCGCCGAGGAGGCCGCCGCTGTCGAGGAGACGGCCGAGGAGGCCGGCGACGCCTCGGGCGAGATGGGCGCTTCCGGCGAGATGGCGTCCGGTGAGATGCCCGCCTCCGGCGAGCCCGCCGCCGAGGCCGCCGACGTCATCGCCGACTATGTCTACGCGGGCGAGCCGCTCACCATCACCTTCAACAGCTCCTACAACGAGACCGAGACCGGCGGCATCCTGGCCGGCCACTTCAAGGACACCCTTGAGGCCATCACCGACGGCGCCATCACGGTCAACATCTCCTATGGCGGCACCCTGTTCACCCCGGACGACGAGCTTGACGCCTGCGGCGAGGGCGCGATCAACATGATGATCTTCGGCCACACCCGCCACACCGCCGAGCTGCCCCTGCTCTGCGCCATCCCCGACTTCGCTCCGGAGTCCATCCAGAACGCCATTGACTACTTCAACTACGTCCTCTCCGATCCCGCCGCCGGCGCCGCCATCGAGGCGGAGGCCGCCGACTACGGCGTCAAGTACCTGTCCGTCAACGCGGGCGGCGCGAACTACTTCCTCGCGAACTTCGCGTTCGAGAATCTGACCGATCTCGTCGCCAAGTCCGCCGCCTTCGGCAACATGGCCCCGGCCAAGTTCGAGGCCCTCGGCTTCACCGTCGTGCCCGTGTTCCCCTGGGACTACTACTCCGCCTTCGACACCGGCCTGATGGACGCCTCCCAGATGGACGGCCCGGCCATGTACTCCATGAGCCTGTTTGAGGTCGCCGATTACTGGATGAACGACGGCACCTTCGCCGCCGGCAACTTCATGACCGTCAACCTCGACTGGTGGGACAGCCTGTCCGCCGAGCAGCAGGAGGCCATCCAGCTCGCCTGCGACGAGACCAGCGCCTTCTCCTACACCTACAACCAGGGCGAGTATGAGGCCCTCAACGACAACCTCGTCGCCAACGGCGTCACCCTCGTGGAGATGACCGACGAGGAGTTCGATACGTGGTGGAGCGCGATCTTCGAGTCCATCATGAACGACGCCCTCGCCATCGCCGAGGATAACGGCAACGTCGAGGAGGCCCAGGCCGTCCTGCAGGCCGCCGCTGACTTCACCGGCTACGACGTGCAGTTCTGATCGAACAGACGTTCCGTAAATCGCGATTCCCATAACCCATAAGCGCCCGGCCGATCCCACGGATCGGCCGGTTTTTTCGGCTTTTTTTGGGTTTTTGGAAAAAATTGCGAAATTTTTTCGCCGCGACCCCTTTTTTTGCCGAATCGCCTCCGAATGGATAGACAGATATGATTCCAGAAGGAGGAAGCACATAATGAAAAACAATCGGCTCACAAGACTGCTCGGCGTTCTGCTCGCGGTCTGCATGGTTCTGTCCCTGACCGCCGCCGGCGCGATGGCGGACGACGGGATCATCGACGTAGCGGACGATCTGCTCGATATCGTCGCGGACGGCGCTCCGGGCGGCGGCGGCAGCGCGCCCGGCGGCGCTCCGGGCGGCTCGTCGTCCTCGTCCGTCACGTACAGCGGCGCGACTGTGATCACCGGCGCGGCGTCGCAGTCCGGCCAGACCTACGCCACGACGACCGTCGACGAGAGCGCCCTGCTCATCCAGACGAGCGCGGACGTCACGATCGAAAACCCGACCGTCACGAAGTCCGGCAGCTCGAACGGCGGCGACAACTGCAACTTCTACGGCCTGAACGCCGCCGTGCTCACGATGGGCGGCGGCACGACGACGATCACCGGCGGCACGGTCACGTCCGCCGCGACCGGCGCGAACGGCGTCTTCTGCTACGGCGGCAACGGCGGCAAAAACGGCGCGGCCGGCGACGGCACGACGCTGATCATCCGCGATACCGCGATCACCACGACCGGCAGCGGCTCCGGCGGCATCATGACCACCGGCGGCGGCGTGACCTACGGCTATGACCTCACGATCACGACGTCCGGCGGCTCGTCCGCGCCCATCCGCACCGACCGCGGCGGCGGCACCGTCGTCGTCGACGGCGGCACGTATACCTCGAACGGCCTCGGCTCCCCCGCGATCTATTCGACGGCCGATATCACGGTGTCCAACGCGACGCTCGTGTCTAACCTCTCCGAGGGCGTGTGCATCGAGGGCAAGAACTCGATCACGCTCAACAACTGCGACATGACCGTCTCCAACACGCGGCGCAACGGCAACGCGCAGTTCCTCGACTCCATCATGATCTACCAGTCGATGTCCGGCGACGCCGACAGCGGCACGTCCTCGTTCACGATGACCGGCGGCAGCCTCACGAGCAACAGCGGCCACGTCTTCCACGTCACGAACACGAACGCGGTCATCACCCTGAATGACGTCGCGATCACGAACAACGACAGCGCCGACGTGCTGATCTCCGTCTGCGCCGACGGCTGGTCCGGCGGCTCGAACATCGCGTCGCTGTACGCGGTGAATCAGACGCTGGAGGGCGCTGTGCTCGTCGGCAGCGACTCGACGCTGACCCTGAGCCTCGCGGACGGCTCCTCGCTGACCGGCTATGTCGGCGGCAGCATCACGAACGCGGCCGGCTCGACCGTGTCCACGTCCGCGGGTACCGTGAACGTCACGCTCGACGCGTCGTCCGTCTGGACGCTGACCGGCGACAGCTATATTACAAGCCTCACGAACACCGGCGTCAGCGATAACAGCAACATCAACCTGAACGGCTATACGCTGTACGTAAACGGCACGGCGATCACCTCCACCGGCTACAGTGCCGACAGCACCGACCCGACTGACCCGACTGACCCCACCGCCCCGACGGAGCCGACCGAACCGACGGAGCCGACC
>CAJOFW010000029.1:10804-11978 GCA_905234005.1 uncultured Oscillospiraceae bacterium | reverse complement strand
TGACCGCCCGCAGCGCGGCGTGCGGGAGATCAAATCCGCCATCATCGGCCACGGGGCCATCGGCGCGGCCATGACCGGCACGGGCAGCGCCGTGTTCGGCCTGTTCGCCGACGAGACAGCCGCCTCCGCCGCGTACAAATCCCTCCGCGCCCGGTACCGGGAATGCTGGCTGACCCGCCCCGCCCCTCGGCCAGCGCGGTGCCGCCGATGACGCAGAAGGGCACGTCGCTCCCGACACGTTCGGCCATGGCGCACAGCTCCGCCGCCGATTTGCCCGCGCCGGTGAGCCGGTTGAGGCAGCGCAGCACGGCGGCCGCGTCGGACGAGCCGCCGCCCATGCCGGCGCACACGGGCGTGCGCTTCAGAATGCGGATGGACGCGCCGAGGCCGGTGCCCTCGAGGAACACCCGCGCGGCCTTCACCGCGAGATTCCGCCCGTCGGCCGGCAGATACCACTGGCCCGGGTCGATCGTGAACGCGCCGCCGCGGTCAAGCTCCACGTCGACCTCGTCCCCGAAATCGATCGACTGCATCACCATGACGAGGTCGTGGTAGCCGTCGGGCGTTTTGCGCAGGACGTCCAGAGAGAGATTGAGCTTGGCGGCGGCGTGTTCCCGCATGGCGGCGTTCCTCCTGTGTGATGATTCTCGCTGCATCCGAGTATACTACGAACGGCGTGATTCGGCAAGTCCGCACAACCGTTCGGGAATAATACACGAAACCGGCAGGTTTATTTTGTGTATCTTTTCCATAGAAAAGAGCACGTTAAAGAATTAGAATAATTGGATAAGAATTTCATCACTGCACACGCAAGAGGAAGGTGAGGCATTTGGAGGCAATGGAGGCGCTGCGCGTGATCTTCGCGGCGGACAGAGCGGCGCGGGAGCGCTGCGAGGCGGCGCGGCGGGACACGGAGAGCTTTGACGACCGGCTCGAGGAGATGAGCCGCGAGGCGTCGGAGAGCGCGATGGCCGGCGTGGATCAGGAGATCGCCGCCGCCCGGCGTTCGTCGGAGTCCGCCGCGAAAAAGCGCCTGCAGGCGCTCGACCGCGAGCGGAACACGGACATCAACGCCCTGCGCGCGCGGTTTGACCGCGGCAAGGCCGCCGGCGTCGAAAAGCTCTTCCGCACGGCGGTATGGCTCGATGACTAGCGCGCTCATCAAATACAGCGC
>CAJOFW010000029.1:0-10711 GCA_905234005.1 uncultured Oscillospiraceae bacterium | reverse complement strand
GACGGCGGTGGGGGAGGATCCCCGCTGCGCGGCGGACGCGGCGCTGTTCGCGGCGGCGCTGGACGGGCAGCTTCATCGCGACTGCAAGGCCCTGTGCCTGTACCTGTCCAAGGCCGACCGCGAGACGCTGACGCGCTACCTGAAAGGCCCCTTCGACGGCGGGATGACCCCCGAGGAGGTCAGGAGCTGGTGGCGGGACGGCGGCGTGAAAAACGCCGGCCTGCGCCGCGCCGCCGGCGCGGAGGCCGACGCCCTGAACCTTGTCTATGTCCTGCGTCTGCGGCGGTTTCCCGGCTCGGCGCAGGAGGCGGACGCGCTTCTCATCCCCATCCGTGACAGGCTCACGCCGGAGCTTGTGCGCCGTCTTCTGAGCGCGACGGACAACCGCGCCGTGCTCGACATCCTCTCGCGCACGCCGTGGAGCGCCGCGTTCACGTCGCTGGAGCCGGGCGCCCTCGAGAGGCAGTACGAGACATACATGGCGGACTTCTGTCGGCGGGTGCTCCGGTCGGCGCGTCCGGGGCTGACGGTGGCGCAGGCGTTCCTGCTTCTGAAGGACAAGGAACGCGGCCGGCTCGTCCGTGCGGCGGGCGCGGCGGCGCGTGGCTTTGAGGCGCGTCTCGTGCTGTGACGGCGCGGGGCCAAAACGATTTCCGACGCCCTCACCCGGAAACGGGTATCGGCGGCGGGAGGGTTCTTTTCGATGCCGCCTCCCACCGGAGGGGGTATAAGGAGCGAATATGAAAACGGATAACTTAAAGGCCTCGGGAATACACAAAGTATTCCCTGCGTTTTTTGTTTCATCTGCCGAAAAATCTGTCTGCGCAATCCGCACACCCCTATTGTGCGGTATTGCCTTAAGGAGCGAATATGAAAACGGATAACTTAAAGGCCCTGACGATCTCAGGGCCGCTTGACCAGCTTGACGAGGCGATCCGCCGGTTCGTGGTGGATAAGCCGTTCCACCCGGAGGACGCGTGCGAACGGCTCGCCGCATTCCGAAAGCTCAGGCACATCGAGGAGACGGACGTCTATACGCCGTGCCTCGCCCGCGTGGACGCGCTGATCGAACAGCTCGGCCTCACGCCCGCCTGCGCCCCGTCCGGCGACGATACCGACAACGCGAACGCGTACAGCGTGGAGGAGATCGCGTCATACTGCCGGAGCGTGGAGGACGCGCTCCGGGCGACGGACGTCGTGAGCGAGGAATCGCGCTGGGCGCGGCTCGCGGAGGAGCGCGTGATCGCGCACCTCAAAAACGTCCCGGTGCCGCTGCGGGATATCGCCGACAACCGCTACGTCCGCAAGCGCTTCGGCATTCTGCCCGAGACGGCGTGGCCGGAATTTCTCGCGATGTCGGACGAGCGCCCGGATCAGATCGCGGTCGAGGTCGAACGCGAGCACGGCGAGGTATTTCTGTTCGCTTTATGTCTCCACGACGGCGTGGACGAGATGGACGCGAACCTCTCCCGGCTCGGCTTTGTGCGGCTGAAGCCGCCCGCCGACCTCGAGCTGCCGGACTGCACGGCGGCGGAGGTCTATACCCGCCTCGAGGAGGAGAAGGCCGAGGCCGCCCGCCGGGCGGAGGAGACCGCCGCGAAGCGACGCGAGGTGATCGCCCGTGCCGAGCCGGAGCTGATGCGGCGGCGGTCGTGGCTGGCCTACGAGGCCGCCTGCGCCCGCGCCAGGCGCTATATCGGCCATAACTACGGCAAATTCTACCTCTTCGGCTGGGTTCCGGCGGAGGACGCGGACGCGGTGTCCGCCGCCTGCAGGGATATGCGCTTCACCTGCGTCGCGGCCAGTCCCCGCGAGGTGCGAAACGCCGAGCCGCCCGTACGCATCCGCGAAAGCGGCGTGCGCGGCATCCTCTCCCCGCTCATGCGGATGTACGGCATCCCGGCCTACGGCACCGCCGATCCCCGCGTGTTCATGGTCATCACCTACACGCTGTTCTTCGGCATGATGTTCGGCGACGCCGGACAGGGCGCGTGCATCGCGGTGCTGGGCTTCCTGCTGTACCGCAAAACGCGGTCGTGGCTGTGGCGCATCCTGAGCCTGTGCGGGCTGAGCGCCGTCGTGTTCGGCCTGATCTATGGCAGCGTGTTCGGCCTGGAGGATCTGCTGCCCTGGGGCGGGTATCACCCGCTGGAGGCCGATCACATCATGCCGGTGCTGCTCGCCGGGGCGGCGGTCGGCGTCGTCGTGATCCTCATCTGCATGGGCTTCAACATCGTGAACTCCCTGCGGCGGGGCGATCTGCGCGGCGCGTTCTTCTCCGCGAACGGCGTGAGCGGGGCGGTGCTGTACGTCGCCGTGCTCGCGGCCGTCGCGTGCGCGTTCACCGGGACCGCGAACCTCCTGACGCCGGCGTATGTGTGGCCGCTCATCGTGCTGCCCATCGCGCTCATATGTCTCGGCGAGCCGCTCGGGAAGCTCCTCGCGGGCGATCCCAACTGGCAGCCCGAGAGCTGGGGCATGTACATCGTCGAGGGCTTCTTCGATATCTTCGAGTCCGCGATCTCGTATATGTCCAATACGATGTCCTTCCTGCGTGTCGGCGCGTTCGCGATCTCCCACGCGGGCATGATGATGGTCGTCTCGATGCTCTCCGAGGGCGCGGCGGCGACCGGCAGCGTCATCATCATGATCTTCGGCAACATCTTCGTGGCCGGCCTCGAGGCGGCGCTGTCCTCCATCCAGATCATCCGTCTCGAGTTCTATGAGATATTCGGCCGCTTCTACATCGGCGGCGGACACGAGTTCACGCCCGTGACGGCGGCCTGTACCCGGTAAACATTCGCGCACAACACGATAATCAAACGACTACTTCGGAGGTTGCAACCATGATTTTTCTCTACGCGTTTCTGATCCTTCTCGCCGTCGCGGCGCCGCTGATGCTCGTCTACCGCCGCGTCCGCACCGGACACCGGGGCAAGGCGCCGCTGGTCGCGAACATCGCGAGCTTCTTCGGCGTGATGGTCGTCATCGCGGTCGGCTTCCTGTCCCAGGGGGCGGCGGCGGTCAGCGAGGCGGACGCCGCGTCCGTCGTCAGCTCCGACGCGCTGGCCACGGGTCTCGGCTATCTCTCGGCGGCGCTGTCCGTCGGCATCTGCTCGATCGGCGGCGGCATCGCGGTCGCGGCGGCGGCTTCGGCGGCGCTCGGCGCTCTCTCGGAGAACGAGGAGCTGTTCGGCAAGAGCCTGATCTTCGTCGGCCTGGCCGAGGGTCTCGCGCTGTACGGCCTGCTGATCGGCTTCATGATCATCTCGAAGCTGTAAGCCGTGCGCTACTATCTGATCTCGGACAGCGCCGAGGCGCTGGACGGCATGCGTCTGGCCGGCGTCCCCGGCGAGCTGGTCGCGGACGCGGCGGAGGCGGAGGCGGCGGTCGGCCGCGCCTGCGCCGACAGCGCCGTCGCCGTGCTGTTCATGACGACGGCCGTATCGGAGTGGATACCGGACACCGTGGCGCGTCATAAGCTCTCGGGCCGTCAGCCGCTTCTCGCGGTCATCCCCGGCCCGGACGGGCGGGGCCTCGGCCCGGACTCGATCACCGGTTTGATCCGGCAGGCGATAGGGGTGAAGCTGTAATGGACGAATCCATCAATACCTTTCTGCGCTCCATCGAGGAGCAGTCCCAGGCGGAGATCGACGCGATCCGGCGCGAGGTGGCCGCCGACCACGAGGAGAAGGAGGAGCGCATCCGCGCCCGGGCGCAGAGCGAGGCGGCCAGCCGTCTCGAGGCGGAGATGAGCGGCATCGCCCAGCGCGAACGCCTCTCCTCGGACGCCCGGCTCTCCGAAAACCGCGCCGCCCTCTTAAAGGAGCGCGCCGCCTGCGCCGACGAGGCCCGTCAGGCGCTTCTGGAGCGCGTGGAGGCGTTCTGCGCGTCGAAGGAGTATCCCGCCCATCTCGCGGCGCTCGTGTCCCGTGCGGAGACGGCGCTCGGCGCGGCGGGACAGCGTCTTGCCGTGACCGTGCGTCCGGCGGACATGGCCCACGCCGACGCGCTCAAAAAGCGGCCGGGCGGCGGGGCGGTCGACGTCCGCGAGGGGAATATCCGCCTCGGCGGCGTGATCGTCGAGGCGCCCGCGCTGGGCCGCCGGGCCGATCTGAGCTTCGACACCGGCGTGGAAGCGGCCATGGCCCGCTTCGCCGAGACCTTCGGCCTGGAGATATGACATGGCAGATACAAACTACACAATCACAGGCGTAAACGGCCCGGTCGTCACGGTGACCGGCGGCCGGAGCCTGCCAAAAATGAGCCTTGTCCGCGTCGGCGAGCTGCGTCTGCCCGGCGAGGTCGTGTCCGTACACGGCATGGACAGCGTCGTGCAGGTGTACGAGGACACCGCCGGTCTGATGGCCGGCCAGCCCGTGTACCCGACCGGGCAGCCCCTGTCCGTCATGCTCGGGCCGGGCATGATCGGCACGGTGTACGACGGCATCGCCCGCCCGCTCGCCGCCATCGAGAGCATGGCCGGCTGCTTCATCACACGCGGCGTCGACCTGCCCGCGCTCGATACGGAGCGGAAATGGGACGTGACCGTGGAGCTGAAAAACGGCGACGCGGTGACCGGCGGCGAGATATTCGCCCGCACACGGGAGAGCGGCGCCGTGGAGCACCGCTGCATGGTTCCGCCGAACGTGTCCGGCACGATCGAGGACGCGAAGCCCTCCGGCGCGTACACGGTGACGGAGCCGGTCGCCTTCGTCGCGGACGGACACGGCGGCAGAACGCCGCTGACGCTCGCGCAGATCTGGCCGGTGCGCCGGCCCCGTCCGGCGAAAAAGCGCCTTCGCATCGACCGGCCGCTGTTCACCGGCCAGCGCGTGATCGACGCGCTGTTTCCGGTCGGCAAGGGCGGCTGCGCCGCGATCCCCGGCCCGTTCGGCGCGGGCAAGACGATGACGCAGCACCAGCTCGCGAAGTGGTGCGACGCGGACATCATCATCTACCTCGGCTGCGGCGAACGCGGCAACGAGATGACGCAGGTGCTCGACGAGTTCGGCGAGCTTGTCGACCCGAAAAGCGGCCAGTCGCTGATGGAGCGCACGATCCTGATCGCGAACACCTCGAATATGCCCGTCGCGGCCCGTGAGGCCAGCATCTACACGGGCATGACCATCGCGGAGTACTACCGCGACATGGGCTATCATGTCGCGCTCATGGCGGACTCGACGTCCCGCTGGGCGGAGGCCCTGCGCGAGATATCGGGCCGTCTCGAGGAGATGCCGGCGGAGGAGAGCTTCCCGGCCTATCTGCCGAGCCGGCTTGCCGGCTTCTACGAGCGGGCGGGCTACATGGAGACGCTCGGCGGCGGGGAGGGCAGCGTCACGGTCGTCGGCGCGGTCAGCCCGCAGGGCGGCGACTTCTCCGAGCCGGTCACGCAGAACACGCGGCGGTATATCGGCACGTTCTGGGCGCTCGACCGCTCGCTTGCCTACGCCCGCCACTTCCCCGCGATCAACTGGAACACGTCCTACTCCGAGTACTTCCGCGCCTGCGCGGGCTGGTACGAGGAGCACTACGGCGCGGGCTTCGGCGAGCTGCGCGCCCGCATGATGCAGCTTCTGAACGAGGAGGCCAACCTCCAGGAGATCGTCAAGCTCATCGGCGCGGACGTGCTGCCCGACGACCAGAAGCTCGTCATACAGACCGCCCGCGTCATACGCGAGGGCTTTCTGCAGCAGAACGCGTTCCACAAGACCGATACGTACACCCCGCCCGAGCAGCAGATGGCCATGCTGCAGGTCATCATGCGCCTCTACGACCGGGGCCGCGAGCTTGTGGCGAGGAGCATCCCGCTCAGCCAGCTCGAGAGCACCGGCGTGTTCGCCGACCTGTGCCGCATGAAGTTCGGCCTCGGCGAGGGGAAGACACGCGAGGACTACATGGCCCTCGTGGACGGCGCGGCGGACGGCGTGATGGAGGCGAACGTATGATCCGATTGGAATATACCGGTCTATCCGAGATCAACGGCTCGCTCGTGGCGCTCGAGGGCGTCACCGGCGTGGCCTACGACGAGATGGCGGAGCTTTCGCTCCCGGACGGCAGCCGCCGCCTCGGGCGCGTCATCCTCATCGACGGCGACCGCGTCGTATTGCAGGTATTCGAGGGCACGGACGGCCTTTCGATGGACGGCGTGAATACGTGCTTCACCGGCGAGAGCCTGCGTCTGCCCCTCTCAAGGGAGGTGCTCGGCCGCATCTTCTCCGGCGCCGGCGAGCCGCGTGACGGCCTCGGCCCCGTCTACCCCGAGGAGCGGCGCGACATCAACGGCAGCGCCATCAACCCCGTTTCGCGTCAGTACCCGCGTGACTACATCCTCACGGGCGTGTCGTCGATCGACGGGATGATGACGCTCATCCGCGGGCAGAAGCTGCCCATCTTCTCCGGCGACGGCATGAGCCACAACGAGCTTGCCGCCCAGATCGTCCGTCAGGCCCGCGTCGCCGGGAGCGCGGACGCGCAGGAGGATTTCGCGGTCGTGTTCTGCGCCATGGGCGTCAAGAACGACACGGCGGAGTTTTTCATGAACGACTTCCGCGAGAGCGGCGCCCTGAGCCGCTGCGTCATGTACCTCAACATGGCGTCCGATCCGATCATCGAGCGCATCCTCGCCCCCCGCTGCGCGATGACGGCGGCGGAATACCTCGCGTACACGCTCGGGTATCACGTCCTCGTCGTCATGACCGATATGACGAGCTACTGCGAGGCGCTGCGCGAGTTCTCGTCCTCCAAGGGCGAGATACCGAGCCGCAAGGGGTTTCCGGGATATATGTACTCCGATCTTGCGAGCATCTACGAGCGGGCGGGCATGATCCGGGGCAAGACCGGCTCCGTGACGCTGATCCCGATCCTGACCATGCCGTCGGACGACATCTCCCACCCGATCCCCGACCTCACGGGGTACATCACGGAGGGACAGATCGTCCTCGGCCGCGACCTCGCCGGACGGGGCGTGTACCCGCCCGTCAGCGTGCTGCCGAGCCTCTCGCGTCTCATGAAGGACGGCATCGGCGAGGGCTTCACCCGCGCCGATCACCCCGACCTCTCCAACCAGCTCTTCGCCTCGTACTCGGCGGTCATGGACGCGCGGAGCCTCGCGTCGGTCATCGGCGAGGACGAGCTGAGTCCGACCGACAGGCAGTATCTGCGCTTCGGCGACGCGTTCGAGCGGGAGTTCATCGGCCAGGGCCAGCGGGAGGATCGCTCCCTCGAGCAGACGCTGGACACCGGCTGGCGGCTCCTCGGCCTGCTGCCGCGTTCGGAGCTGAGCCGCGTGTCCGACGCGCTGCTCGACGAATACCTGAAATGATCGAGGTGCCGTCATGGCTGTGACCGCGCCCACCAAGGGCAATCTGATGGCTGCCAGACGCTCCCGCGCCCTCGCGGAGAACGGCTGGGAGCTGATGGACAAAAAGCGAAACATCCTCGTCCGCGAGCTGATGGAGCGCATCGACCGCGCCACGGCGCTGCAGGACAGGATCGAGGCGATCTTCCGCGAGGCATACGACGCGCTCGCCCTCGCGGAGATCATGTCGCCCGGCTGCGCGAAGGCGGCGGCGCAGGTGCCCGAGGACGAATCCGTCCGCATCCTGTGGCGGAGCGTCATGGGCGTGGAGCTGCCGACCGTCGCGGCGGACGCAGGCTCCGGCGCGGCGGACACGCTGCCCTATGCCCTCGCCGCCTCCACCTCCGCCCTCGACGAGGCGTACCGCCGCTTCTCGGAGGTCAAGGCCCTGCTCGCGGAGCTGGCCGAGACCGAGATCGCCGTGTACCGTCTCGCGTTCTCGATCCGCAAGAGCCAGAAGCGGGCCAACGCCCTCGAGAACATCGTCATCCCCGGCCTCGACGGCGAGATCGTCCGCATCGAACAGGCCCTCGCCGAAAAGGAACGCGAGGAATTCGTGCGCCAGAAGGTCGTCAAGGCCCGCAAAACAGGCCGGGCGTAAACGCGGCTTTTCGTGCCCGGCGCGTACAGAGAGGAGCAAAGCCATCATGCTGCAGGGAAAGACCATCGTGCTCGGCGTGACCGGCGGCATCGCGTGCTACAAGGCGGCGGCGCTCGCGTCGGCCCTCGTCAAGCAGCACGCCGCCGTGCAGGTGCTCATGACCGAGAACGCTACAAAATTCGTCACGCCCATCACGTTCGAGCAGCTCACGGGCCGAAAGGCGCTCGTGGACACGTTCGACCGCAACTTTCAGTACAACGTCGCCCACGTATCCATCGCGGACAGCGCCGATTTCGTCCTCGTCGCCCCGGCGACCGCGAACGTGATCGCGAAGCTGGCCCACGGCCTCGCGGACGATATGCTCACGACGACGGTGCTCGCCTGCGACTGCCCGAAGGCCATCGCCCCGGCCATGAACACGAAGATGCTCGCAAACCCCGTGACGCAGGACAACCTCGCGGCGCTGCGGCGCTACGGGTGGGAGGTCATCGAGCCGGCCTCGGGCCGCCTCGCCTGCGGCGCGGTGGGACAGGGCAAGCTGCCGGAGCCGGAGCGGCTTCTCGAGGCGTGCATCCACGCCGCCGCCCGCGAGAAGGATCTTGCCGGCCGCCGCGTCCTCGTCACCGCCGGGCCGACAAGGGAGCCGCTCGATCCCGTGCGATACCTCACGAACCGTTCGTCCGGCCGCATGGGCTACGCCATCGCCAAGGCGGCGGCGTGCCGGGGCGCGTCCGTGACGCTCGTGTCCGGGCCGACGGCGCTGCCGGAGCCGGCGTATATGGAATTCGTCCCGATCGAGACCGCGCAGCAGATGTTCGACGCGGTGACCGCCCGGGCGGACGACATGGACATCATCATCAAGGCCGCCGCCGTCGCGGACTACCGCCCCGCCGAGGTCGCGGACAACAAGATCAAGAAAAAGGACGGCGAGCTGTCCCTGCCGCTCACACGGACACGGGACATCCTCGGCACGCTCGGCGCGTCGAAGAGACCGGGACAGGTGCTCTGCGGCTTCTCGATGGAGACGGAGAATATGCTCGAGAACAGCCGGGCGAAGCTAAAGCGCAAAAACCTCGACATGATCGCCGCCAACAACGTCAAGGTCGCCGGGGCCGGCTTCGGCGTGGACACGAACGTCCTCACCCTGATCACCGCCGACGGCGAGACGGAGCTGCCCCTCATGAGCAAGGACGACGCCGCCAACCGCCTCCTCGACGCCCTCGCCGCGATGCTCCCCCGCCGCGACGCCGAATGAGCGGGCGATTCGTAAGCGCTCAATCAAATGTGATACTTTTTCCCCAAAGAAAAAGTATCAAAAAAGATCTTTGTATTCGCTTCGAAAAGACAGCGTTTCCAAGGCTTTGCGCCCGGTAACGAAACGAAGCATTTAACTTGGAGAACAGTATAACGAAAAAAACCCGTCGGAATGCTCCGGCGGGTTTTTCGCTGAACCTTTTTCCATAGTAAAGGTTCAAAAGGAACTATGCATCCGCTTATCTGTTCGTCGCTCTCACCGTCGGCCGTATGCCTTCGCGGCCGTAGTGGTAGCGGCGTTTGTTTTCGTACATGCTGCTGTCGGCGCGGTTGAATACGTCCCGGAAGCTGGCGTCCCGGCCGGGACGGTAGACGGCGGAGCCGGTGGAGACGGACAGGCGGATGTCCTCCTCCGTCTCCCGGCGGTTGAATTCGTCGATCTGCGCGCCGATGTGCGCGAGCATCGCGTCCATCTCCGGGGCGGCGCAGTCCTCCGCGATGACCGCGAACTCGTCGCCGCCGATGCGGAAGGTCATGTCCCTGCCGCAGGCCGACTCGATCGCGTTCGCCGCGCCCTGGATGATGCGGTTGCCGCAGAGGTGGCCGTGGCGGTCGTTGACGGGCTTGAGGTCGTTGATGTCGAAGACCGCGACCGAGAAGTCCGCCGTGCCGGCCCGGATCCTCTCGTCCAGCCGCGCCTGCGCGTCCGTGTACGCGGTCGTGTTGCCCACGCCGGTCAGGGCGTCGGTGTTGGCCTGGGCGTGGACGTAGTCCAGATACCGGCGAAGCTCCCGCTGCATCGTGCGCATGCGCTCGTTCAGCGATTCGATCTCGTCGCTGTCCCGGCCCGGGACGGATATTTCCGCCCTGTCCGGATCGGGGGAAGCCTCGCCCGCGGCCTCGGCGTCGCCGTGAAACTGCGCCGTCAGCTCCTCCAGTTCGCCCGACAGCACGGACAGCTCCCGCTCAAGCTCGTTCAGCCGCCGACGCACCTTGCCGCTGATGAGCAGCACCGCGACCACGCCCACCAGAATGGACAGCCCGGTGATGACGCCGGTCGAGAGCAGATACGACTTGATCTGCGCGTCGAACCACTCGGAGCTGAAATCCACGCCCACGATGCCGGCGACATGGCCGTCCGCGTCGAAGACGGGGCTGTAGGAGCTGTAGTAGTTGCCCCACTCGTCCTCGGCGGGGGCGTCGTCCACGGCGGCCGTGCCGGACGCGGCCGTTACAAGCGCCGGGGTGACGAGAACCGCCTCGCCGAAGTCGGCGGGATCGTCCGGGTCGGCGTCCACGGTGAAGGCGAAGGCGTCCTCACCCGTCTGCCGCACCGTGTAGATGTACTCGATGTCGACGTTTTTCTGGAAGACCGACAGCTCCCGGAGGATGTCGTTGTACGCCGGGGAGCCGACGTCGTCCGCCGTGAGCGCGCCCAGGGCGTCGCCGTCGAGAAGACCGGCGGCGGTATTCGAGATGTTCAGCATATTCTCCCG
>CAJOFW010000028.1 GCA_905234005.1 uncultured Oscillospiraceae bacterium | reverse complement strand
GAGCAGGGTCTCCCCGGCCGCACGGCAGGTCACGGCGCAGACACGCTCCCCGCCGGACAGCACGTCGTTCGGCCAGTGGATGACGGCGTCGCCGCCGAGGGCGTCACGCACCCACAGCGCAGCGACGACCGCGAGACACCGCGCCTGCCCCGCAGGACACGGCAGCGGCGCGGTGATCGTAAAGCGCAGGACGTCGCCGTCCTGTTCGGATTGTATCGTAACCCCCGCCGGGGGGGCGTATCGCTCTGCCATCGTATTGAACTCTTCCTCTCATAATAAATATCCGGTAACGGATTCAGAATCCCCTGTTGTCTCGGTCAAGCTTGCGCCCGCAGGCGCTTTGCCAGTCATTTTTGCCGGAAACCGCGCTTTTCGGCAGCCCGGCGAAGCGGGTGCCGAAAAGTTATAAAATATCCGGGACAGCGGAAAGCCGTCCCGGATACAGTGTAGCAGATTATTTGAGCGTAATCAAGAGCTCGCCGGCCTTGACGTTGTCGCCCTTCTTGATGAGCACCTGATCAATGACGCCGCCCTTGGGCGCGACGATCGAGGTCTCCATCTTCATCGCCTCGACGACGGCGAGAACCTGGTTCTCGTCCACCTCGTCGCCGGGCTGCACGTCCACGCGGGAGATCATGCCGGGGATCGAGGCGCCGATCTGGCGGTCGTCCGAGGCGTCGGCCATGACGATCGAGACGCCGGCGTCCTTCGCGAACGGGTCGACGACCGCGACCTCACGGCGCATGCCGTTCAGCTCAAACAGGACGTTGCGTGTGCCGTCCTCGTTCATGTCGCCGAGGCCGACGTACTTGATGACGAGCGTCTTGCCGTCCTCGATGTTGATCTGGTTGACCTCGCCGACGGCCATGCCGTTGAAGAAGACGTGGCTGCCCATGCGCATGATGTAGCCGTACTCCTTGCGGTGGCGGATGTAGTCCTCGAATACCTTCGGGTACATGGCGTAGCTGATGAACGGCCTGTCGTCCTCGTCCGGCGCCTCGGGCCAGAAGGCGTGGACCTCCTCGCCGATCTTCTTCCAGTCGACCGGCTCGATCTGCGCGCCGGGACGGCCCTCGATGGGCTTCTCGCCCTTGAGGACGATCTCCTGCAGCCATGCCGGGATGCCGCCCACGGGCTGGCCCATGAGGCCCTTGCAGAAGCTCACGACGCTGTCGGGATACGCAAGCGAAGCGCCCTTCGTGCGGATGTTCTCGGGCGTGAGATCGTTCTGCACCATGAAGATCGCGAGATCGCCGACCATCTTCGACGACGGCGTGACCTTGATGATGTCGCCGAGCATATCGTTGACGGTGCGGTACATCTCCTTGACCTCCTGGAAGCGGCTGCCGAGGCCCAGCGCCTCGACCTGCGGCTGGAGGTTCGTGTACTGGCCGCCGGGGATCTCGTAGCGGTAGATGTCCGTGACCGGGCCTTTGAGCCCCTTGTCAAACGTCTCATAGCGCAGACGGACGTCCTCCCAGTAGTCGGCCAGCTCCTGCAGACGCATCGTGTCGAAGCCGGTATCACGCGGCTGGCCCTTCAGCGCCTCGACGAGGGCGTTCATGGACGGCTGGCTCGTCAGGCTGGACAGCGGCTGGATGGCGGTGTCCACGATGTCCACGCCGGCCTCCGCCGCGAGCAGATACGTCGCGATCTGGTTGCCGGTCGTGTTGTGCGAATGCAGGTGGATGGGCAGGCCGACCTCCTGCTTGAGCACCTCGACGAGCCGCTTGGCGCTGTACGGCTTCAGCAGGCCGGACATGTCCTTGATGCAGAGCGTGTGCGCGCCGAACTTCTCAAGCTCCTTCGCGTAGTTTACATAATAATCGAGCGTGTACTTGTCGGAGTGCGGGTCGAGGATGTCGCCGGTGTAGCAGACGGTGGCCTCGAGCAGCTTGTTCTGGTTCAGAACCTCCTCCATCGCGGTCTGCATGGAGGGCAGCCAGTTGAGGCTGTCGAACACGCGGAACACGTCGATGCCCTCACGGGCTGCGGTCTTGACGAACACCTTTACGAGGTTGTCCGGATAGCACGCGTAGCCGACGAGGTTCGAGCCGCGCAGCAGCATCTGGAACGGGATGTTGGGGATCTTCTCGCGGAGCATGGTCAGGCGCTCCCACGGGCTTTCGTGCAGGAAGCGGTACGCGGTGTCGAACGTCGCGCCGCCCCACATCTCGAGCGAGAACGCGTCGGCGAGGATCTCGGCCGTGCCGTCCGCGCCCTTGACCATGTCGCGGGTGCGCATACGCGTGGACAGAAGGCTCTGGTGCGCGTCGCGCATCGTGGTGTCGGTGATGAGGAGCTTCTTCTGATCGAGCACCCACTGCTGGACGGCCTTCGGGCCCTGCTTGTCAAGCATCTCCTTGAGGCTGCCCTCGTACTGCGCGGGCTTATGCGCCGCGGGGAAGCGCGGGGGGTCGTACTGGTGGCGCTCGGCGTTCGGGTTCGCGACCTGGATGTTCGCGATGTACTTGAGAACGCGGGTGGCGCGGTCGCCGCCCTTCGCGTCGAACTCGAACAGCTCGGGCGTCTCGTCGATGAACTTCGTGTGGCAGCCGCCCCTGCGGAACGTCTCGTTCGAGAGGACGTTCGTCACGAACGGGATGTTCGTCTTGACGCCGCGGACGTGTGTCTCGCGGATGGCGCGGGTGGCCTTGCGGCAGGCGCCCTCGAATGTGTTGTCCCAGCAGGTGATCTTGACGAGCAGGCTGTCGTAGTACGGGCTGATGACGGAGCCGGTCGCGGCGTTGCCGCCGTCGAGACGGACGCCGAAGCCGCCGCCGGAGCGGTAGGCCGTGATCTTGCCGTTGTCGGGCGCGAAGTTGTTCTTCGGATCCTCGGTCGTGACGCGGCACTGGATGGCGTAGCCGTTTATGTGTACGTCGTCCTGGCTCTTCAGGCCGATGTCCGGCGCGGAGAGGGGATAGCCCTCCGCCACGAGGATCTGGGCGCGGACGAGGTCGACGCCGGTCACAAGCTCCGTGACCGTGTGCTCGACCTGGATGCGCGGGTTCATCTCGATGAAGTAGTAGCCGCCGTTTTTGTCGACGAGGAATTCGAGCGTACCGGCGTTCGTGTAGCCGACGGACTTCGCGATTTTGACCGCGTCGGCGCGGATTTTGGCGATCGTGTCCTGCGGGACGCTCCACGCGGGCGCGAACTCGACGACCTTCTGGTAACGGCGCTGGAGCGAGCAGTCGCGCTCACCGAGGTGGTAGAGGGTGCCGTGCTCGTCGCCGAGCACCTGCACCTCGATGTGCTTCGGCTCGACGAGGTATTTCTCGATGAAGATGTCGCCGTTGCCGAACGCCTTCTCGGCCTCGGAGTGCACGAGGTCATACGCCGCCTCGACCTCGTCCTCCTGATCGCAGCGGCGCATACCGCGTCCGCCGCCGCCGGCGGCGGCCTTGAGGATGATCGGGAAGCCGTACTCCTTCGCCCTGGCAAGCGCCTCCTTACCGTCCTTCAGCGGCGTCGTGGAGCCGGGGATGATGGGCACGCCGCAGGCTATGGCCATTTCCTTCGCGGAGAGCTTGTCGCCCATTTTGGCGAGGATGTCCGACGACGGGCCGATGAACTTGATGCCGGCCGCCTCGCACGCGCGGGCGAATTCGGCGTTTTCGGACAGGAAGCCGTAGCCGGGGTGGATCGCGTCCACGCCGTGCTTCTTCGCGAGGGTGATGATGGCCTGGATGTTCAGATACGCGCCGAGGGGGCTGTCGTTTTCGCCGATGAGGTACGCCTCGTCGGCCCGCGTACGGAACATGCTGTACGTGTCCTCCTTGCTGTAGATGGCCACGGTGTGGATACCGAGGTCGTTGCAGGCGCGGAAGATACGGATCGCGATCTCGCCGCGGTTGGCGACGAGAACCTTGGAGAATCTTCGTTCGTCCATAACGCACTCCTTATGTTACACAAAAAATTTGCGTTGAATCATAGGATTATTATATACTCTGCCCATATGCATGGCAAGGGTTATTTTCAAAACGACACAACATTGTATTGTGCCCGGACGCATATGTCCGATGTGTCCGATGCGTGTTTGTCAAAGGGCGCAAAAAAACGCGCGGTGGTGCGCCGCACGCGGATGGCGCCGAACGATTCATAATCCCGGCCGGGGCATGGCATACTATATCCATGCTTACTATGACCATGCTGAAATCAGTGGCAAACGCCGTGATCGTCTACGCGGTGCTCGTGCTGCTCATGCGTCTCATCGGAAAGCGGCAGCTCGGCGAGCTGGAGCTCACCGAGCTTGTCGTGACGATATTGATCTCCGAGATAGCGTCAAGGCCCATCACCGACCCGGAAAGCCCGCTCGCGGAGGCGTTCGTGCCGGTGGTTGCGCTGATGGGCGTCGAATACCTGCTCTCCGTGCTGTCGGTGAAGAGCGTGAAGCTGCGGGCGCTGCTGTCCGGCAGGCCGGCGCTGCTGATCGTGCGGGGGCGCATCGACCAGAAGCAGATGCGCAAAAACCGCATCACGCCCGACGAGCTGTCGGAGGCGCTGCGCAGCCAGGGCGTGCTGGATCTGAACGACGTCGAATACGCCGTGCTCGAGACGAACGGGCAGGTGAACGTCATCCAGACGCCGGCGCAGCGCCCGGCGACGGCCGGACAGCTCGGCGCGCAGACGACGGACAGGGGCTGGCCGTTCACGGTGGTGAACAACGGCCGCGTCCTCTCCGAAAACCTGCGCCTTGCGGGCCGCGACGAGCGCTGGCTCATGAAAACGCTGCGGGAACAGGGCGTCGCCTCCCCGCGGGACGTGTATATGATGACGGTCGGCGCGGACGGCGGCGTCTTCCTCGCACCCATGGAGCGGGATTAGCTCTCCTGCGCCTCCTGCGCCTTGTCGCCGAGGAGCTTTGTCAGCTCCTCCATGAAGGTGTTGATGTCCTTGAACTGGCGGTACACCGACGCGAAGCGGACGTAGGCGACCTCGTCGAGCTTTTTGAGCCGGCTCATGACCATCTCGCCGATCTCCGTCGTCGTGATCTCGCGCTCGAGGGCGCTCTGCAGCTCGGTCTCGATCTCGTCCGCGACAGCCTCGCACTGGCTGTATGTCACGGGCCGCTTCTCGCAGGCACGGACGAGGCCGTTGATGATCTTCACGCGGTCGAAGCTCTGGCGGCTCCCGTCGCGCTTGACGACGACGAGGGGCAGACGCTCCATGATCTCATAGGTTGTGAAGCGCTTGCGGCAGGCCAGACACTCCCGGCGGCGGCGGATGGTGCTCCCCTCCTCCGCCGGGCGTGAGTCGATCACCTTGCTCTCGAGATACGCGCAATAGGGACATTTCATCGGTTCACCCTCCGGTCTTTTT
Organism: uncultured Oscillospiraceae bacterium; assembly: GCA_905234005.1. Taxonomy (GTDB): domain Bacteria; phylum Bacillota; class Clostridia; order Oscillospirales; family Oscillospiraceae; genus CAJOIG01. The sequence goes on along the minus strand of CAJOFW010000028.1, from coordinate 8,888 downwards.
CAGTGATACACCGCCAGTATACCACACCTTCCGCCGGATGGCTACAAAAACATTACGTAAACTTGCACGCAAACCTGCCGGAACCCGGCCCCGTCACGATACAAGCAGACGCCGGTTCTTCCACCGGCCGGAGAAGACGTAGGCCCAGCCCCATATGACCGATACGAAGCCGGCGATGGCGTTGCTCCACCAGTACGCGTAAGGCCCGATGTCGAGCACGTGCGACAGCAGGATGCACAGCCCGATGCGGGCGACGACGCCGTCGACGATCGCGATGACGAGGTTCAGATTCACATGGCCGACGCCGTTTATAAAGCCGAGCGGCGTGCTCATGAGCGCGAACGTGAGGTACATCACGATCTGCACCCGCATATAGCCCGGCGCCATGGCGAGCACGGCCTCGTCGTGCGTGAACAGGCCGAACACGAACACGGGCAAAAACACGCACAGGCACACCGCGAACAGCCAGAACGCCATGCTGCACGCCGTGGCCACCGCGAGGCTCTTCATGACGCGATCCTGCCGCTTCGCGGCGATGTTCTGGCCGGTGAACGTCGCGGCGGCGGACTGCATCGCGTTCGTGACGACGGTCGCGAGGGAGTTCAGCTTCGAGCCGACGCCGTTCGCGGCGGACACGACGACGCCGTAGGCGTTGACCCACGCGTTCACGAACAGCATGGAGATGTTGATCGCGATCGTCTGCACCGCGAGCGGCGCGGCCAGACGCAGGATCGTCGAGAGCGTGCGGCGGTGCATCCGGAAGCTCTCGGGTTTGAAGTCGAAGCCGAGGCGGTCACGGTTTATGTAAAGGTATCCGATGCAGGCGGCGGCCCCGATGAGCTGCGCCGCGGACGTGGCGATCGCCGCCCCCCTCGCCCGCAGCCCCAGCCCGGCCACGAGGACGAGATCGAGCACGATGTTCGACAGCGCCGCCGCCCCGATGAAGATCATCGGGTGCTTCGAGTCGCCCATGCCGCGCAGCAGCGAGCTCAGCCCGCCGTTCAGGTAGGTAAACGGCACGCCGAGGCAGCACCAGAACATATACTGCACCGCGTCCGTCCACGCCTCGTCCGGCGTGTTCAGCGCCCGCAGCAGCGTCTTCGAAAAGACAAGTCCGAACGTCGTGACGACGGCGGCGAGGATCACGGTGAACGTGAACGACGTGCCGATCGTGCGGCGGACGCCCACCTCGTCCTGCGCGCCGACCTGCTGGGCGATCAGGATCTGCCCGCCGCTGGCAAGGCCGATGCCGAGGCAGTACAGAAGCATCGTGATCTGTCCCGCCGTCGCCACGGCGGACAGGCCCTCGCTCCCGACGAACTGGCCGACGACGGCCATGTCGACGAGGTTGTAGAGCGTGTGCAGGAGATTTCCCATCACAAGCGGCAGAGAAAACAGGAGAAGCTGCTTTGTCAGCGGCCCCTCTGTCAGGTCATTGATGAGTGTTTCGCGTTTGCTGCCCATCGCGCTCCCTCCTTCCATCCGCCACCATTCTACAACGCAGCCGCCGCCATGTCAAACGCTTCCGGTCGGAACCGCCTTGACAAGCCCGCGGGCCGTGTACTATAATATCGGTTGTTGGGGGTGAGACAGACAATGTCGGTCAGAAAAAACGCGCAGTACCGCATCCGCCAGGAGGCGGAGCACATGGTCCGGGCCGAGAAGTTCCGCGATTTCATCAACGACTACCGCCAGTTCTTCCACCGCCTCCGCGTGGGCTACTACGAGGACAGATACATCTACTACCACCGCTGGCTCGTGAACGACGAGCAGCAGCAGATCAACGAATATTACAGCCGCCATCGCCCGTGAAAACCGCCGGAAACCGCTTTCGGCGGTTTTCCCGTTGATATGACCCTACGGGCGTCGCAACCATCATTTCGGTCAGTACAGGTACAGCTCATGAATACGATCCTCATCATCGGCGGCGGCGCGTCCGGGATGGCGGCGGCTCTCGCGGCCCGGGAGCGGCTCGACTGCCGCGTCGTTTTGCTTGAGCGGCAGAGCCGCGTCGGACGCAAGCTCCTCGCCACCGGCAACGGCCGCTGCAACCTCACAAACCGCTCCGCCGCCCCCGGCCGCTACCACGGCGAAAACGCGGCGTTCGCCGTCCCCGCCCTCGAACGGTTCGGCGTGGACGACACCCTCTCGTGGTTTTCGTCCCTCGGCCTGCGGACGCGGACGGAGGACGGCTCGGGCCGCGTATACCCGCTGTCCGACGCGGCGGCCAGCGTCGTCGATACGCTGCGCCTCGCCCTCGAGGCACGGGGCGTAGAGACACGCTGCGGCTTCGAGGCCTCACGCGTCACAAGGACGGAGACAGGCTTCGCGGTCGAAGCCGCCCCGGGCGGAAGCCGGGACGGCTCCGACCGGGGCGATACGATCCGGGGCGACCGGCTCATCGTCGCCTGCGGCGGTCTTGCCGGGACGCGGCTCGGCGGCACGAAATCCGGCTATGAGCTGCTCGAGTCCCTCGGCCACCGGCGCACAAGGCTCTGCCCCGCCCTCGTCCAGCTCCGGACGGACAACGCATGGACACGCGCCATGAAGGGCGTGCGCACACAGGCGGCGCTGACGCTCACACAGGGCGGCGGGGTGATCGCCCAGGCCGCCGGGGAGGTGCAGTTCACGGACTACGGCGTATCCGGCCCGGCCGTATTCGACCTCTCCCGGGCGGCGGCCGCCGCAGGCGACGGCTGCGTACTCACGCTGCGGCTGCTGCCTGAGCTTGCGGAGGATGACATAATGCAATATCTCACGGCAAAACAAGCCGATTTTCCCAATTATAAAGCGGAATATCTTTTCACCGGAGCTTTACATAACGCCATAGCCCGCGTACTGCTCCGCCGGACGGGGATATCGCCGGAGGCGTATCTGTGGGCGCTTGACGAATCGGCTCTGTCGCGGCTTGCGGACGCCGCCGTCCGGTTCACGCTGCCGGTCACGGGCACGATGGGCTTCGACGGCGCGCAGGTCACGGCGGGCGGCGTCCGGACGGACGGCTTCGACCCGGCGACGATGGAGAGCCGCCTTGTGCCCGGGCTGTACGCCTGCGGCGAGGTGCTGGACATCGACGGCGACTGCGGCGGCTTCAACCTGCAGTGGGCGTGGTCAAGCGGCCGTCTCGCCGGGACGAGCGCCGCACGGACGGAGGACGGGCCATGATCCGGCTGCGCAATATCACGCTCACGCCGGACGAGCCGCCCGACCGCCTCACGGAGCGTGCCGAGAGGGCGCTCGGCTGCCGCGTGTCATCCCTCGCCGTCGTCCGGCGCTCGATCGACGCCCGGAAGAAGAGCGACGTGCGGATCGTCTACACCGTGGACGCCGCCGTCCGCGACGAGGCGTCGGCGCTGGCCCGGTGCAAAAACGCCGCCCCCGTCACGCCGTACCGGTACGAGCCGCCGACGCCGGCGCGGCTGCCGCAAACCCGTCCCGTGATCGTCGGCTTCGGCCCGGCGGGGATGTTCGCGGGGCTTGTGCTCGCGATGGCGGGGCTGCGGCCCGTCATTTTAGAGCGCGGCGAGGACGCGTCATCACGGGCGGAAAAGGTGGCGCTTCTGCGCAAAACCGGCGTTCTCGATCCCGAATCGAACATCCAGTTCGGCGAGGGCGGGGCCGGGGCGTTCTCGGACGGCAAGCTCACGACCGGCGTCAAAAATCCCCGCATCCCGTGGGTGCTCGAACAGCTCGTCGCCGCCGGCGCCCCGGCGGACATCCAAATCGACGCGAAGCCCCACATCGGCACCGACCTGCTCCCCGGCGTGTGCGCGGCCATTCGCGGACGCATCACCGCCCTCGGCGGCGAGGTGCGGTTTTCGCAGAAGCTCGTCGGTCTCGAATCGGACGGCGGGGCGCTGACCGCCGCCGTCACCGAACACAGCCGCGTCGAATGCGATACGCTCATCCTCGCCTGCGGCCACAGCGCCCGGGACACGTTTGAGATGTTATGTGAACTTGGCGTCCCCATGTCGCCGAAGGCGTTCGCCATGGGCGCGCGCATCGAGCACCTGCAGGCCGACACCGACCGGGCGCAGTACGGCGCGTTCGCCGGCCACCCGAACCTCCCTCCCGCCGACTACGCGCTGGCCGTGGAGCTGGACGGCGGGCGGCGGTGCTATACGTTCTGTATGTGTCCGGGCGGCGAGGTCGTCCCCGCCGCGAGCGAGCCGGGTCGCGTGTGCGTAAACGGCGCAAGCCCGCGTGCCAGAAATTATGTTAACTCCAACGCCGCCGTACTCGCGGCGGTCTCGCCGTCGGATTTCCCGTATGGCGGCGTGCTGGGCGGTATGCGCTGGCAGCGGGAGCTGGAGCGCCGGGCGTATGACATCGCCGGCGGCGGATACCGCGCCCCGGCGCAGACGGTCGGCGGCTTTCTCGGCGTACCCGCACGCATGGAACGGGTGACGCCGAGCTATACGCCGGGCGTCGCCGAGGCTTCGCTGCGCGATGTGCTGCCGCCGGTCATCGCGGGCACGATCGCGGAGGCGCTGCCGCTGTTCGGGCGGCGGCTGCGGGGCTTCGACGCGCCGTTCGCGGTGCTGACCGGGCCGGAGACGCGGTCGTCGTCCCCGGTGCGGATGGAGCGGGACGATACGCTCCAGTCCCCGGCGCTGCGCGGGCTGTACCCGTGCGGCGAGGGAGGGGGCCGGCTGGGCCGGCGGCATCATGAGCGCCGCCCTCGACGGCGTCCGATGCGCCGAGGCGGTCATCGCGGCGCTGTTATAGCGCTTTAAGGAAGAAAAAGGGAGCCGGATGGATTCCGGCTCCCTTTTTTACTTGTATAAACCGGTTCAGTCCCGGCTCTGTTTCGCCTGAATGCACCGATTCATATCGAAACGAAAGGCTTCGTTTCGTCACCGGGCACAAAACCTTGGAAACGCTGCCGTCTCGAATCGAATACAAAGTTCTTTTTGATCCTTTTTCTTTGGGGAAAAAGGATCAGTCCCGGCTCCATTTGTCGGCCAGGGAGTTGATCTGGCCGGCGAATTTGCCCAGCTCCTTGTTCGGCATGCCCCGGCAGGCGCGGACGACGGCCATGAGCCGCTCCCCGGCGGCGAGCAGCGCCGCGAACGCGTCACGGGCGCGGTTCTGCTTTGCCTTGGCCTTCACGACGGGCACGCCCTCGGGCATGTCGATGTAGTCGTCCGCGAGAAGGTCGAAGCTCGCGCCGCTGTACGGGGCGCTGACGGTGAAGCCGTAGGTGTCGTGCAGGAGCGTGGCGTACGCCTTCACCGCCGCGTCCTCCCCGTGGTTCACGAACACCATCGCGGGCTTCTCCGCAAACGCCGTGATCCAGCGGACGAGGCCGTCACGGTCGGCGTGGCCGCTCTTGCCGGGCAGGAACGCGATTTCGGCCCGGACGGCGACGTCCTCGCCGAACAGCCGTATCTCCTTCGCGCCGTCGAGGATGGCGCGGCCCGTCGTGCCGACGGCCTGGTAGCCGACGAACAGGATCATGTTCTGCGGGTTCCAGATGTTGTGCTTGAGGTGATGCCGGACGCGGCCCGCCTCGCACATGCCGCTGGCGGACAGGATGACCTTCGGCGTGGGGTCGTAGTTGATGCGCTGCGATTCCTCCATGGTGACCGCGAGCGTCACGCCGGGGCTCATGAGCGGATTGACGCCCCGGGCGAGCAGACCGCACGTCTCCTCGTTGAAGCAGCACTCCTCGCACTGCAAAAAGATGCCCGTCGCCTCGTTTGCCAGCGGGGAGTCGACGTAGACCGGGAAGTCGCCGTGCCCGGTCACGAGGCCGCGTTCCTTGATGACGCGGAAGAAATACAGCATCTCCTGCGTCCGCCCGACGGCGAACGACGGGATGACGATGCTGCCGCCCCGGTCAAACACGCGCTGAACGCACGACGCGAGGTATTCGACGACGCCCTCGGGCGGGCGGTCGTGCAGGCGGTCGCCGTAGGTCGACTCGGTGATCACGTAGTCGGCCGATTCGATATACTGCGGGTTGTTGATGAGCGGCTGGTTGTCGTTTCCGATGTCGCCGCTGAACACAATTTTTTTCGTGACGCCGTTCTCGGTCAGAAAGACCTCGATGCTCGCCGAGCCGAGGAGATGGCCCGCGTCGGTGAACCGGACGGCGACGCCCTCGCCCACCTGCGTAAGCTCCCCGTACGGACACGGGCGCAGATGCGACACGGCCCTCTCCGCGTCGGCGAGGCTGTACACGGGCGCTGTCATCGTCCCGCCGGCGCGGCGGGCCTTGCGGTTTTTCCACTCGGCCTCGCTCTCCTGGATGTGGGCGCAGTCGCGCAGCATGATCTCGCACAGGTGGCACGTCGCCGGCGTGGCGTAGATCGGGCCGTCATAGCCGTTTTTGTAAAGAAGCGGCAGGTTGCCGGAGTGGTCGATGTGGGCGTGGGTGAGCAGGACGAAATCAATCTGCGCCGGGTTCACGGGGATCTCCCGGTTCTCGAATATGTCCTCGCCCTGCTCCATGCCGCAGTCGACAAGCCCGTACCGGCCGCCGAGCTCGATCATCGTGCAGCTCCCGGTCACCTCATGCGTCGCGCCGAGAAACACAAGCTTCATTGCCGTCGCCCCCGTTATAGATATGTAGATATGTGGGTTCCGAACCGCTTCGCCCTTCCCGGACGGGCGCGGGACATGAGCCCCCGGACGCAGAACCGTCATACATATTCTACTATGCCCCGCCGGGATTGTCAAATCTGTGTTTTATCGCTTGCGAAACTTGCGTTTCACAAGCGGTTACTCGCGCTTATCGCACCCGGCTTTGCCGGGTTTGGTCGGCGCGAGAGGCTCCGCGAGAGGCTCGCCCAGGCTCGCCTGAAGGTATTTTTGCCGAAAAGCGCGGTTTCCGGCAAAAATGAATTTGAAGCAAGCGCCTGTCGGCGGGACGACCTTCAGATATAGCGCATGATCTCGTTGAACCGGTACAGGAACGTCACGAGCTGGTAGCGTCTGCACGGCCGGTTCGGGGAGAACGTCGTCGCGGACGTGCCCTTTGTGACGCCCGTCTCGACGGCCCAGAGGACGGGCCTGTAGCACGCGTCGGACGGCTTCACGTCCGTGAACGGATTGGCGTTCCCGGTGACGGCGGGACGGCCCGCCATACGGTACAGCATCGTGACGATCTGTCCGCGTGTGACGCTGCCGCCGGGGCTGAACGTCGTCGCCGACGTGCCCTTGATGATACCGGCGCTGTACGCCCAGAGCACCGCCCTGTAACAGGCGTCGGCGGGCTTCACGTCCGTGAACGGGTTTTCGACCCCGCCCACGTCGGGCCTTCCGGCGAGGCGGTAGAGCATGATCGCGAACTGTCCGCGTGTACAGTCGGCGTTCGGCGAGAACGTCGTCGCCGACGTGCCCTTTACTATGCCGTTTTCGTAGGCCCACATCACATATTTATAATAGGAGACCGTCGCCGGTACGTCGTCGAACGGGCTGACGGCGGGCATCGAGGCGTTAAAGTGCACGGTCGCCGATGTGAGCGGCTCATTCTCCGCGTCGATGACGACGGCGCTCCACTGTGCGCCCGTCCCGGCGTAGTAGACGTCGCCGAGGCTGCCGCAGACCGCAAACGCGGCCGCGCCGACGTATGTAAGGCTTGCGGGCAGGGCGACGCTTTTGAGATTCTGACAGCCGTAGAACATCTCGTCGGCCAGATACGGCACGCCCTCCCCGACCGTGACGCTCTCAAGGCCATCGCACCACGAGAACGCCGCTTCGCGGATATCGGTCACGCCGCCGGGGATCGTGACCGCCGTCAGCGCGGAACAGCCGTTGAAGGCGCCGTCGTAGATCGTCGTGACCGTGTCCGGGATGACGACGCCGGTCAGCCCGTTACAGCCGGAAAACGCCCCGTAGCCGATGGCGGTCACGCCCGACGGGATGACATAGCGCCCTGTCCTTCCGGCGGGGTAATAATCCAGTATGGTCACGGCCTTGTTGTACATTACGCCGTCACGGGACGTATAGCTCGGGTTGTCCGCGTCGATCCGCACCGCCGTCAGGTTTGCGCAGCCGTTGAACGCCCAGATGCTCACGGCCGTCGTGCCCGCCGGGAGCGTGACGGTCGTCAGGCTGCGGCAGTCGGAGAAGACGCTGCTGCCGATGTATTCGACGCTGTTCGCGATCGTCACATCCGAGAGCAGCCGGCACCCGTCGAACGCGAAATCGCCGATCGACGTGACGCCGTACCCGATGACGACCTGCCGGATGTACGCCCAGTACGAATGCCAGGGCGCGCCGCTGTCCGGCCACCAGCCGTCCATGTCCCCGCTCCCGGAGACCGTCAGCACGCCGGACGCCGTATCGAGCGACCAGCGCACGTTCGTCCCGCACGAGCCGGTATAGACCGCCCCGTCGGTCACGGGCGCGTCGTTCACGTCGATCAGCGCCGATTCCGTCACGTCCATTTCCGTCACATCCGTTTCCGTCACGTCGGTGACCGGCGGCTCGGCGCTCGCCGCCGCGTAGGACGGTACAAGACCAAGGCAGAGGACTGCCGCCAGCAGAAGGGATAGCACACGTTTCATCGTCTTTGTCTCCTTTGCCTGTGTTATTTTTTAGATTCAAGTGTATTTCTACACTATAATCTTTAGTTCTTGAATGTCAAGTGAATTTCTCCACCATGCGTTAATTTCAACCTCTCTCAAAAATGGGTACAATCAATGACAGATTGCAAGGGAGAGGTACGTATGAAAACGGATTATCAGGCCATTGGCAGGAGAATTGCCCGTCGTCGCAAGGAGCTGCATTTGACACAGGCAACCGTCGCCGAACTTGTGGAAATCAGCGACACATACCTCTCCAACATCGAACGCGCCGTCTCGATCCCCTCTACGGAGGTCATCATGCGAATCGCCGACGCGCTCGATACGACGCCGGACGAGTTTCTCGTCGGCGCG
>CAJOFW010000027.1 GCA_905234005.1 uncultured Oscillospiraceae bacterium | reverse complement strand
CCGCCGGGTCGGCGGCGCTGCGGCCGCGGGCCGCGTCGTACGCCTCCATCACGAGGGCGAGATCGGAGAGCTTTCTGCCGAGCGGCCCGGTCACCGTCTCCGCCGCCTCCGCCAGCGCCGCCGCGCCGAGACCGGCTGTACGCAGCTCGTCCGCCGCGTACAGCAGTCCCTCGAGAAGCCTTGCGTCGTGCGCCGCGTTCCGGTAGACCGCAAGCCGCGTCCCGACGCTCTCGGCCGCCACGGCCATGCACAGCAGACGGCCGCCGCCGTCCATCGTGGGACGCATGCCGCCGCACTGTGATAACACCTTCCTCGCAAGCCCCGTGAAGGACAGCACCTCGCCGTACAGGCTCAGGCTGTCCCCCGCCGCCCGGCAAAGCTCCCGCTCCGCCTCGTGGCTGTACTGCTCGGGCACGAGCAGGATCAGTCCGCCCTCACGCCGCTTCACCCGCGCCGCGAATTCCTCAAACAATCGGGCCGTTTTGCCGCTGCCCGCCCGGCCTAATATCAACTGTATCATGTCCATGAGTATAACACACCGCGCCGAAAAAAGCCACAGCCGCCCCCCGCGCACGGCGGGAAGCGGCTGCGGAATCGCAAAAATGACGATCAGTTTTTCTTCGCGAGGTAGTAGTTCAGGGCGAGAAGGCTGTCGGAGAAGTGGATGTTCTCGACGACGACGTCGGCGTCGCCGATGCGGAGATCCTGGTTCGTGAAGTTCCAGATGGCCCGGATGCCGGCGGGGATCAGCGTGTCGGCGACGTCCTGCGCCGCGAAACGGGGCACGGTCATAATCGCGATGTCGATCTTGTGCTCACGCACGAAATCGCCCAGCGTCTCGATGTCGTAGACGGGCACGCCGGCGACCTCCTGCCCGACGAGGCCGGGGGCCTTGTCGAACACGCCGAGGACGGAGTAGCCGTCGACGATGAAATCGAAGTGCTCAAGCAGCGCCGTGCCGATCTTGCCGGGGCCGACGAGGATCGCGGAGAATTCCTCGTGCGTGCCGAGGATGCGGCCCAGCTCATGGCGCAGCGCGTCGATGTCGTAGGTGAACGCCTGCTGGGAATAGTCGCCGAACCAGGACAGATCCTGGCGGAGCTGGGACGCCTTCAAATGCAGGCGGCGGCAGAGCTGGCCCGACGAAATGCGTGTCTCGCCCTCGTCATAGAGCGCGTCCAGCGTGCGCAGATACAGCGGCAGACGGCGGATGACCTCATCCGGGATTTGTTTCATGACATGTACCCTCCTTGACGTATAATCAGCGTTTCATAGTATCTCAAAAAGATTGCTCAAACAGCTTGCTCGAAAAGTCTGTCCCGAAAACAATTACAGCCTCCGCTTCACAGCTTCTGCGAAAACTCCCAGATCGCGGAGACGTCGGCCTGTTCTACCATGCCCCTGTCGCACGCGGCGGCGAGGCTGGGATTCAGGGGCAGGGAGACGTAGTTGTGGATGCCGTAGTGGGCGGCCTCCTCCTCGGCGTGGCTGTCGCCGAAAATGGGCAGCTTCTGGCCGCAGCAGGGGCACTCATACCAGCTCATGTTCTCGACAAGGCCGACGACGGGGATGTTCAGCAGCGTCGCCATGTTGACCGCCTTCTCGACGATCATCGAGACGAGATCCTGCGGCGTGGTCACGACGACGACGCCGTCCACGGGCAGGGACTGGAACACGGTCAGCGGCACGTCGCCGGTGCCGGGAGGCATATCGACGAGCATATAATCGACCTCGTCCCACACGACGTCCGTCCAGAACTGGCGCACCGTCCCGGCGAGGATGGGCCCGCGCCATACGACGGGGTCGGTCTCGTTCTCGAGCAGCAGATTGATGCTCATGAGCTTGATGCCGCCGGCGGTCGCGGGGGCGTAGATACCGGCCTCGGCGCCGGTCGGACGGTCGTGCATGCCGAAGGCCATCGGGATGGACGGGCCGGTGATGTCGGCGTCCAGCACGGCGACCTTCTTGCCGGCCTTCGCAAGGCTCACGGCCAGAAGGGATGTGACCATGGATTTGCCGACGCCGCCCTTGCCGCTCATGACGGCGATGACCTTGCCGACGTGGGACATGGGGTTCAGCGGTTCAAGAAAGCTCTCCGGCGCCTGACGGCTCTCGCAGTCCTCGCCGCAGGTCTCGCACATGGAGGGGGTGCATTCTTCGCTCATAGTGAAATCGTCTCCTTCAAACGTTTATGAACACTCTCGCGTATAGTATAAGCCCATTCATACCGGTTTGTCAATTTATTTCACAATCAAACCGATTGACGGCGGGGGTATTATGCGATATATTGTTATACAGTCGACACAGTTGACCGGCCGACGCAATGAACCGGCCGACGCAGCGCGTCATCCGACAACCGGGAGGTATCGCCGTGAAAAAGAAACCCCTGCTCATCATCGCCGCCGTTCTGGCGGGGATCATACTGCTGCTCATCCTGCTGGCTCCGACGCTGTCGCAGGCGATCTACGGCCGGTCGCTCGCGGCCACGATCATGGCGTGGCAGTTCCACAAGGACGCGTACACGACCGACGAGGCGTTCGCGGCCTATCTCGCCGAAAAGAGCGCGGAGAACGCCCGGCCCTATACGATGCCCGAGGACGCGGAGATTACCGTGCCCGCCGAGGCTGTCGAATTCGGCGGGCTGCCCGGCTATGTCCTGAACGGCGGGAGCGGCACGGTGATCTTCTACTTCACCGGCGGCTCGTACATCGACCAGCCCCGGTCGGTGCAGTGGGCATTCGCCGACGCCCTCGCCGCCGATACCGGCGCGGCGGTCGTCGTGCCCATCTACCCGAAGCTGCCGGACAGCGACGCGGCGGCGTCGTACGCGGCGGTGACGGCGTTCGTCGAGGGGTATCTTGCCGGGACGGACGCGGACAGGGTGATCTTTCTCGGCGACTCCGCCGGCGGCGGCATGGCGCTGTCGCTCGCGATGCAGCTCCGTGATCTGAACCTGCCCGGGCCGGACAGGCTCATTCTGATCTGCCCGTGGGTGGACGTGTCGATGACGAACCCCGATATCCCGGCGTATGAGGCCCACGACCCGGCGCTGGATTCCGCCATGCTCGCCCATCTCGGCGCGATCTGGGCCGGTGACCGCGGCGTGACCGATCCCGTCGTCAGCCCGCTGTACGGCTCGTTCGAGGGCCTGTGCGACGTGACGCTGTTCACGAGCACGGGCGAGCTGCTGTATCCCGACATCATGCTGCTCGACGCGGCGCTGACCGACGCGGGCGTGGCGCACGAGACGGTCGAGGAGACGGGCATATTCCACGTCTGGCCGCTGTACGCGGCGTTCAATCTGCCCGAATCCGTGGAGGCATACGACGTCATCGTCTCGGCGATCGGCTGATAATACTTTTTCCAAATGCAAAAAACGAGGAGCTCCCATTCCGGAAGCTCCTCGTTTTTGCGTGAGGCGATTTTGTATGATGCGACTTTTGAAAAGGGAGCGCCGCGGATTACTCGACGAAGTCGTCGCCCTCGATGTAATCCCAGGCTTCCATGCCGGCCATGCGTCCGGAGTTCAGCGCCCAGGACATCGTGGAGCCGGGGTTGTAGAAGCAGTACTCGCCGCCGAAGACAACGTTCGCGGTATCGGTGCCGCAGGCGAACAGGCCGGGGATGGGCTTGTCGTCGGCCTCGCGGAGAACCTTCATGTCGTGGTTGACCTTGATGCCGCCGAGGGAGCCGTAGCCGGACGGGAAGTGACGCGCCACATAGAACTTGTCGCCCGTGATCGGACGCAGCCAGCGGGCGGGCTTGCAGAAGTCCTCGTCGTAGCCGCCGGCGAAGGTGTTGTAGCGGTCGATCGTCTTCTTGAGGGTCGGGTAGTCGATGCCGGTGACCTCGCAGACCTCCTCGAGGGAGCTGCACTCATAGAAGTTGTTCTCGGACTCGGCGCTCTCGTCCTCGTACTGCACGCCGTTGTCCGCCATGAAGACGGAGTTCTCGGCGGCGGACTTCACGCCGGAGAAGTAAAGCTCCTTCTCGTACTCCCACTTGTTGAGGTCCTTGACCGCGTGGTGATAGGTGATGTAGTCGAGGCCGTGCTCCTTCATGTAGTCGATGCCGTCCTGACCGATGATGGAGAAGGCGCGGCAGCCGGCCTGCGCCTTGATGGCGTTGCCGGTGAACGTCGTGTTGTTCATGATCTGCTCGTTGATGATGCGCTCGCCGTGGATGTTCACCATGATGGTGGAGGGCTGGCGCATGACCTCGGACAGGGTCTTGAACACGTCGGTCGTGCCGGGGGTGTTGTAGGTGATCTCCATGGAGACGGGGGCCTCGGTCGCGCCGATCTTCCAGCACATCTTCATGCCGTCGCCGTCCAGACCGGGGATGCGGAAGGTGAACATATCCTTGCCCCAGGTGAAGCCGAGGTATTCCTTGATCATCTCGACGTTGTTGCCGATGCCGCCGGTGCCGATGATGACCGCGTCCGCGAGGCACTCGACCTCCTCGCCGCTCTCGTCGACCGCGATGACGCCGAGAACCTGGCCCTTGTCGCCGACGATCAGCTCGCGGGCCGGGGTGCGGAAGTGGAAGTCAACGCCCATGGAGTTGGCGTAGTCGGTCATGAGCTTGACCATGTGGCTGGCCTGACGCTCGGCCGGCTTGTTCGCGCCGGGGAGCTTGATCATGTGCTGCGTGCAGTGGGAATCCTGGAAATACTTGTACGCGCCGAGGATCTCCACGCCGAAGTTCTCGACCCACTCCACGGTGGAGGCGGACATATTGAACCAGCGGCGGACGGTCTGCGCGTCGGCCTTCCAGTGGTTGTACTCCATCATGAACTTGAACGCCTCGTCCTTCGTCCAGGCGTACATTTGGTCGCGCTGGACGTGGGACTCGACGGCGAAGAACGCCATGCCCATGTTCGCCGCGCCGCCGGTCGTGCCGCTCTTTTCGAATACGACGACCTGCGCGCCCTTCTCTGCCGCCTGCGTGGCCGCGGTCAGGCCGGAGAGGCCGCCGCCGACGACGCAGATGTCAGCTTCCAGATGTTTCATTTTCGTGTTCCTCCCGTGAATAGATTGGTGATTGTACAAAGTCTTGAAAAGGGGCCGATGCAGCATCGACCCCTTCTCGGTTTTTGGGATTATTCGGGGAAGCGGATGTAGCCGGAAAGATCCTTCATGATCGTCTCGGGAAGCTCCAGCGGGCTGCCGTCGGGCATTTCGCCCACGGCCTTCGTGATGCCGCCGCCCTCAGCGGTGCCGATCAGCAGGCCGCGAACGCCCTCGTAGCGGCCGGTGCCGCCGACGATGACGTTTACGAGCACGTCCTGACGGGTATACTCGCTGTTGTAGACGATGCACTTGCTCGGATCCAGACCGCGCACCGCGAACATGCCGTCCCAGGCGTAGATGTCGCCGTCGGGCATGCGGTAGATGCAGAACAGGTCGGTCTCGAAGTTCTCCATCCAGTCGTCGGTGAAGAACTTGTCGAGCGGGAACTGCTTGGATTCCTCGCAGATCTCACCGGGGATGTTGGCCATGCCGTAATACTCGCTCGGGCCGAAGGGGTGGAACCAGCCGATGCCGGCGTGGATCGTGCGCCCGCCGTTGGGCCAGGGCTTGTATACGTTGTAGCCGGCGTGATAGTTCATGCGAACCTGATAGACGGTGCCGACTTCCTTCCTGGTGAGCTCGTTCTCGTCCGTGGGGGCGGCGCAGGAGCCGCCGCAGGAATCGGCGGCGGGAGCCTCCGGAGCGGCCTCCTCGACTGCCTCTTCGACGGCCTCCTCGACGGCCTCGACGGCTTCCTCGACCACCTCGGCGGCTTTCGCCTCCTCAGCGGCCTGGACGGCCTCGGCAACGGCGGCCTCGGCGGCGACGGCGGACTCAGCGGCATCGGCGACGGCGGCCTCCACCGGAGCGGCGGCGACCTCGACTACGCTGGCGACGGTCTCTTCCGTCTTCTTTCTGTTGAAAAGTCCCATGTGTTTTTTCCTCTTTCAGGATAGCTCAGGCATTCTCTTTGTTGTAGGCGCGGTCGGCGGCCATCGCGTCGGGAACGCTGCGGAGCATGAGGGTGGCGATGAGGCCGACAACGATGACGATGACGCAGATGAGGTAGGCGGTGAAGCCCTTGCCGGACTGGATGAGAGCGGCCATCATCATGGCGGCGAAGGCCGACGGGATGAGCTGGATGGCCATGATGATACGGTTCGCGGACTGATACTCACGACGGCCGTAGGCATAGGTGATGGAGGCCGGGTGCATGGTGGGCACGCCGCCGGTCATGCAGGCAACGCCGAAGCCCCAGAGGATCTCCATGCCGGCATTGCCGCCCTCGGGCATGAACATCAGCATGCAGACGGGCAGAAGCTCGGAGACGCCGAGCGCGATGGAGGCGATGATGGTGCCGTACTTGTCGTCGAGCCAGCCGAAGACATAGCTCATGAAGATGCCGAGGATGGCGCCGACGGACAGCCACTTCGTGGCGGCGAGCCAGACCTCAAGGCCGCCGAGGCTGATGTAGCGGATGGCCATGGAGCTCATGCAGCAGTTGATGATGAACTGGAAAGCGCCGTAGGAGACGATGAGGAGCCACGCGCGCTTCTCGGAGAGAACCTGCTTGACAGTCATGTGGATCTCATCGGCATCGGCATTGTCCTCGGACAGGGGGGCGTGATCCGCGCCGTCGGGATAGAGACCGACTTCCTCCGGCGTGTCGCGGAGCAGGAAGCGGGTCAGGATGGCGATGACGACCAGGACGACGGTGATGCCGACATAGAAGGGGCGATAGTCGCCGTTCCAGTGGTTCGCGATCAGGTTGGTCATGCCGCCGACGCCGACAACGGAGAACAGCGGGGAGCCGAGGGTGATGATGCCGAGCACGCGGCCGCGATACTTGATGAACCAGTTGGCGGCGAGCTGGAAGCCGGCCATCTGGAAGCACATGCAGCAGCAGCGCAGGATGAAGCTGGACACGGTGTACAGGCCGAAGGAGCCGACGCCGTCATTGATGACGAGGCCGTTCGCCGCGACGATGCCCACGCAGCCCAGAGCGCAGAGCAGGATGCAGGGGATCAGGGTCTTGCGGACGCCGTACTTCATGAAGAACGTGCCGTAGATGAAGGTCAGGACGATGCAGACGTACTCGGCGATTGTACGGCCGAGCTGGACCTGGGTGGCGCTCCACGCGCTGAACGACGCGATGATGTTGTAGTGGTCGTTCTGCAGTCCGGAGTACATGAACATGAACACGATGCCCAGGACGTTGAACGCGATGGCATAGGTTGCGAACTTCTTGTTTTTCAGCATGATTGTTTCTCCTCCTGATTTGTTATTTTTGTTGGGATGACTTGGAGCTCAGCTCTTTTTCTTCTTCCCAAAGGAAGCCATGAGTGCGACGCCCACGACGATCGTGATGATCGCCCAGAGGGCGGCGGTCCCGCCGTAGCTGCGGGTCGGGTCATAGTCGGGGTTCGCAGGCTCGGCGGCGGCCTCCTCCTCGGCGGGGGCCTCCTCAGCCTCGGCAGCCTCCTCGGCGGGGGCTTCCTCCTCGGCCTCGGCAGCCTCCTCGACAGGGGCCTCCTCCTCGGCCTCGGCAGCCTCCTCGGCGGGGGCCTCCTCCTCGGCGGGGGCTTCCTCGGCCTCGGCAGGCTCGGCGGAGGGCTCGCCGGAGGGCTCGGCGGACGCGGCGTCGTAGTAGTCGACCGCGATGCCCGCGACCTCATCGGTCTCGGCGGCGTCGGCGGCGTCGACCCACTCGACGGTGTAGGATTCGCCGGTCCTGTTGTCGGTGACGGTCATGACGTCGCCATCGCGCACGATGGTGATGTCCGCGGCGGCAGCCGCTCCGACCGCCAGCAGGCAGGTCATCACAGCCACCGTGAGGACAATTGCGAGAAGTTTCTTCATGTTTGGTGTCTCCCTTTTCGAAAATTGATGAATGCTCTTAGAATTGTACCATAACTTTTTGAAAATGCCAACACCTTTTCCGTTAAATCAATAATTTTACTATTTGTACTTTGAAAAATTGCGTTTTGTAATCACTCTCCGCGCCCTCCATCGGCAATTTGCACAGTCGGTTGGTAGGTAATTGTGAAATCTGCCGTATTGTCGTCGCGCACACGAAAAACGCCGCGTTCCCGGACGGGGAACGCGGCGTCTGACAGGCGGATTTGTGAATGAAATCACGCGAGGCCGTACTTGCGGTTGAACTTGTCCACGCGGCCGCTCGTGTCGACGAGCTTCTGCTTGCCGGTGTAGAACGGGTGGCACTTGGAGCAGATTTCGACCGTGATGTTCTCGCGGGTGGAGCCGGTCTCGATGACGTTGCCGCAGGCGCAGCGGATGCTGGTGCGGTAATACTTGGGATGGATGCCTTCCTTCATAGCTTTTCACCTCGGAATGTACTATCTTGAGTACGGCAAACGCCGCCGTTACAAGACGCAAATTGGATCATACCACACGGCGCGGAAAAATGCAAGCGGGTTTTTGCGGGATTCGCCGGTTTTCCGCGTGAAGCGGCCGCAAAGACGCTTTTCGCAAACGGAAGCCTCCTATTCGGAAACGGTTTCGGACGTCTGCCGTTCGCAGAGCCTTTTCCGCAGCCGCCAGCCGCCGGGCGGCTCCAGCAGCGCCCGGAAATCGTCCGGCGGCGGGGCCGACGCGTCGATCGTCCCGCCCGTGACCGGGTGGGTGAGCGTCACACGGCGCGAGTGCAGCGCCGGGCGGTCAAGCCCGCGGTCGGCCGCGCCGTACAGCGTGTCGCCGACGAGGGGACAGCCGATCGCGGCCATGTGTACGCGGATCTGGTGTGTGCGGCCCGTATGAAGGCGCAGCCGCACGAGCGCCCGGCCGGCCCGGGCGCATATGACCTCGTAATCGGTGCGGCTGTCAAGCCCCGCCGGATCGACGGCCCGCCGCCCGTCCGGCCCGGGGTCTCTGCCGATGGGCAGCCCGATCACGCCGGACGGCGGCGACGGCGCGCCCTGGGTCACGGCGATATACTCCCGCCGGAAGGCGTCGGTGTGCAGCATACGCCGCAGGCGGTCGTGCGTGTAGCCGTCCTTCGCCGCGAGCATAAGGCCGGTCGTCCCCACATCGAGGCGGTTTACCGGGTGAAAAGCGATATCCTTCCCCCACTTGCAGGCCAGAATCCCGGCCAGATTCGCAAACCCTTCCCCATACACGCATATCCCGGCGGGCTTGTACAGCACGGCGAGGCAGTCGTCCTCCCAGAGCGTATCGACCGGGATATCGAGCGGCGCCGCGTGGTTGCCGTCGCGGTCGGACACGTCGACGGACAGCGTATCGCCGGCGTGTACGCGGTCGGTGACACGCACGCGGCGGCCGTTTACGAGGATGCCGTTTTCCCGGAACTTCGCGGAGGAGATCAGCCCGTCCGCCATCGAAAGCTCGCGGCGCATCAGGCTTCCGACCGTGCGGCCGTCCTGCGCCGGGGTGACGGTGAGCGTGAGGCGGTTCACGGCGTTTATTCGGGCTGACGGCCCTCGCAGAGGTAGAACACGGTCAGCAGCCCCGGCCCGCAGTGAGCGCCGATGACGACGCCGAGGGATGAGATCGCGATGTCGCCGACCTGCGGGTACGCCTCGCGTATCCCGTCGCGGACGGTCTCGGCGTCGGCGAGGCAGTCGGCGTGGAGGATATGTATCTCCGTGCCGGTGCAGTCAAATTTGCCGAGGTCGTTTTTGACGCCGCTCAGGATCGCGGCGAGGGCGGCGCGGCGGCCCCGCACCTTTTTGGCCACCTCGAGCGTGCCGCTGTCGGGCACGTACAGCACGGGCTTGATGGACAGAATCGACCCGACAAGCGCCGAGGCGTTCGAGACGCGGCCGCCGGCCTTGAGGTAGTTCAGATCGTCCACGGTGAAGCGGTGGGCGATACGGAGCCTGTTCGCCTCGCCCCAGGCGACGGCCTCGTCAAGGCTTTTGCCCGCCTCACGCAGACGAACCATGTTCTCCACGAGCAGTCCGAGCCCGCCGGATATGCAGCGCGTATCCATGACGACGAGCCGCCGGTCGGGGTACTCCGTCCGGATCTGCTCCGCCGCCCGGCGGGCGTTCTCGCAGGAGACGGACATTTTCTCGGACATATCGAGAAAGAGCACGTCCTTCCCGGTATCGAGCAGCGACCGGAAGAAGTCGTAATAGGCAAACTCGGTGATCATCGAGGTCTTCAGGATGTCGCCGTTTCGCATGCCGGCGTAGATGGCGGCGCGGCTCTCCTCGCGGCAGTCGTCCTCGAACACGTCGCGGCCGATCGTGTAGGTGTAGGGGATGAAGGGGATATTGTGCTCGTC
>CAJOFW010000026.1 GCA_905234005.1 uncultured Oscillospiraceae bacterium | reverse complement strand
TTCATCGCGCTGTGGCTGGTGCTGGCGAGGACGACCGAGGGGATCGGGAGCGAGGTGCTGTCCATCATCGGCTCGTTCGCCGTCTGGGAGGCGGCGAACATCTGGATCGTGGAAAAGCCCGCTCTGCGGCTGTCAAAGCACAGGCTCAGGGGGCTGGCGGATATGGATATCCTGTTCTCGGTCGCCGCCGCGGGAAACGCGGAGCAGGACTGACCCTTTTTCCTGAACGAAAAAGGGTCAAAACGAACTATGTATTGCCTCGAGCAGCCGCAGCTCCGCCGCCGCGTGTCAGGGGTTCGCGACGCAATGTGATCGAAAAAGCCCGCGATCAAACGATCGCGGGCTTTGCTGGAGCTAGTGGCCAGACTCGAACTGGCGACCTGCTGATTACGAATCAGCTGCTCTACCGACTGAGCTACACTAGCAAGCCTATGTATATTACCACAGCCGACGCCGAAAGTCAATCGGAATTTTCGCAAAAGGCGGAATTTTTTTGTGATTACATGATGTCATAGCCCCCGTCGGGACGGCGGCGTATGCGGCGTTATGCATTTTCCGGCTCCCGGTCGGCGGCGCCGCCAGGCGTTCAGCCGCCGCGGTTTTCGCCCGACGGCACGCGCCGCCGCAGCCGTTCGGATGCTTGACATAACCGACGTAAACAATCCGAACGCAAAAAGTTATCAACATTATGAACAGGGTTTTGAACACCCCCCTGTTCCCTGCGCGGTGCCGGATGTCGGCAATTTTCCCAAAACCTGTCAATCCCGCAATCGTGTCCAGAAACAAATTGTATCAAAAAAAGAGTTGACATAAGCGACAAAAACCGACGGCCCGGCCCCGGCCGGCGAAAATATGCGCACGGCGCGGGTACGCGTCAGGCGTAGCCGCTGCCCAGCACGCCGTCGTCGGACAGGGACACGAAATCCTCCCCGGCGACGATGATATGGTCGATCAGCGTCACGCCGATGAAGGACAGCGCCTCGCGGACATTCTGCGTGGCCGTGATGTCCTCCGGCGAGGGCAGGGCGATGCCGCTCGTGTGGTTGTGGGCGAGGATCGCGGCGGACGCGTTCTGGTTCAGGGCGGTCTGGACGACGCGGCGCATATCGATGTGGGCCGAGGTCGTGCCGCCGGACGAGATCTGGCGGCAGTCGAGCACCTTGAGCTTCGCGTCGAGGCAGACGAGGTATACGCGCTCCTCCCGGCTGTCGAGAAAGCGGGGGATCAGATACCGCCCGGCGGCGTCGCTGTTTATAAGGATGCTCCCCGCCTCCTCCCTGGCCATGCGGTAGCGCCGGGCGGCCGCGGGCACGAGCCGCAGCAGCACGGCGGCGCCCTCGCCCACGCCCTTCACGCGCATAAGC
Source organism: uncultured Oscillospiraceae bacterium (assembly GCA_905234005.1). Taxonomy (GTDB): domain Bacteria; phylum Bacillota; class Clostridia; order Oscillospirales; family Oscillospiraceae; genus CAJOIG01. The sequence continues at coordinate 8,948 of CAJOFW010000026.1, read as the reverse complement.
TCCTCGGGCGCGGCGTCGAACACCGCGTCGAGGGTGCCGAACGTCTCCATCAGCCGGTGGGCGATGACGTTCGTGTCCTGCCGGGGCTGCGCGTAGAACAGCAGCAGCTCCAATACGTTGTGATCCTCAAAGCCGTCAAGCCCGCAGCGCAGAAACCGCTTCTTAAGCCGGGCGCGGTGGCCGTCGTGTTCTCCCATTTTTCAATCCCGATTGCATGACGGATGAATTTGTGCTACAATGAGTGCGCACGCGTCATGCGTGTACATAGGCCGCCCGTGTACGCATAACACGCGAATCGGCGGCGCGGCGCGATGAAAGCCCGTATGCGGGCGCTTTGCGTATGATCGGAACGGTCTCGGAAGGCCGTACCGGCAAAACCGTTTCGGAAGAGTACGGTATATACAGTATAGAATGCCAGCCGCCCGTCACGGGCGCGGGAGTGAACGATATGAAGCTCAAGCTGACCGACATCCGATCCTTTTTGAAGCGTGCGGACACGCTGCTTTTTACGCTGTGTCTTATCTCGTCCATCCTCGGCCTCGTGATCATCTCGAGCGCCACGAAAAGCTACGGGTCAAGCTCATACGTCTATGTCCAGCTCGCGGCGCTGATCATCGGCATCGTGCTGTATTTCGTCTTCACGGTCATCGACTCGGACATCATCGCCGACCAGTGGCCGCTGCTGCTTGTGGCGGAGCTTGTGCTGATGCTGATGCTCATCCCGTTCGGCACCGAGGGCGAGACCGGCAACCGAAGCTGGATCCGGTTTCTCGGCATCGGCATCCAGCCGTCCGAGGTCGTGAAGGTCATCTACATCGTGCTCTCGGCGCGGCACATCGCCTATCTGCGCGATTACCGCAACCTCAACGCGCCGCTTTCGGTCATGCAGATCGTCGGGCATTTCGGCGTGCTGTTTCTGCTGATCCTCGGCATATCGCAGGACCTCGGCAACGCGCTGATCTTCTTTTTCATCTTCCTCGTAATGACGTTCGCGGCGGGGCTGCGGCTGTACTGGTTTCTGTTCGGCGGGGCGGCGCTGGCGGTGGCGGTGCCGCTGGCGTGGAACCACGTATTCTCGGCGCGGCAGAAGGAGCGCATCCTGGCCCCGTACGACATAACGATCGACCCCGACGGCGACGGCGTGAACTGGGAGCCGAACCACGCGAAGCTTGCGCTGTCGTCGGGCCGGCTGACCGGCACGGGGCTCTACGAGGGCACGCAGACGCAGTCGAACGCCATCGCGTCGAAGCACGCCGACTACATCTTCGCCGCCATCGGCGAGGAGCTGGGCATGATCGGCTGCGTGGTGGTGATCCTGCTGCTCACGGCGATCATTCTGCGCTGCGTCTACGTCGGGCTGCACAGCCGCTCGAGCTTCGGCATGCTGATCTGCTTCGGCGTGGCGGCGGCGTTCTTCTTCCAGACGTTCATCAACATCGGCATGTGCCTCGGCCTGACGCCGGTCATCGGCATCGCGCTGCCGTTTTTCAGCTACGGCGGCTCGTCGATGTTCACATCCTTCGCCGCGATGGGCCTCGTCTCGGGCGTCCACTACAAACCAAAACCGGCGCAGTACGGGAGCTATTCGGAATACTACTGACAGTCCCCCGCGATATGACCGTGCGACAACCGGGCGCTGCACGCTTTGTGTGCGCCCGGTTTTTTTGTCGGTCGTCCGTATCCGGTTCGCTTTATTACTCCGGCAACAAAATAACCGCAAATTGTGCGCCATGCCGGTGTTGCCGGAGTAATAGATGCCATGTCTTGCGGTTGCCGCATCTGCGGCGAGCAGGACGGCTTGAATCAATTTTTATTCATTTAATTGCCGCCTTAATAAAAATCGTCGTCGTCCCAGTCGTTGTCGTCGTCGCCGGGGGTGTGGTATTTGGGGGGCGGCGGGGTCGGGACGCGGGGATTCCGGCGGGCCTCCTCGAGAAACTGCGGCACGCGTTTGTCGTAATACGCCGCCCGCGTCGCGGTGACATACGGGTAGACCCACAGCGCCGCCGGCGGGAACAGGCACGCGGCATACCAGCCGATAAAGCTCAGCTCGAGCTTTAACCGCTCGATCATGTGCCCGCGCATGGCCATGCGGCTCAGGGCGAGGCACTGGAGCACGCCGTACTCCGCCTCGTCCACCGCGAGAAAGTCCGCGAGGCTGTAGCCGAGCAGGATGATGACGAGCGGCGCAAGGCTCGGCAGGGCTGCGAGAGACGCGTACACCATGCCAAGCCCCGCCGACAGCAGAAGCGCCGCGACGAACGCGTAGAGCATCACGGCGGCGCTCACCATGAAGCCGCGCACAAGCCCCACGCACACGACGCGCAGAAACCGCCCGAACGCGTCGAACACGTCGCCGAACGACGGCGCGGCGCGGCGGATGAGCCGGAGCGCGTACAGCCCGAAGCCGGCGGATATCACGCTCGTCATGAGGTCGAGCGCGAACGTGATGACCGACGCGAACCGGCCGGTCGTGGTCGTCACGGCCACGTCCATCAGCGACGTCGTCTCGCCGTTCCGCATGGCCTCGGTCACGGCCCGGAGCGCGTCGTACTCGCCGCTCACGGCGAAGCTCAGACCCTGCGTCACGCAGAGGATGAATATGACCGCGAGGGCCACCCATATCGGACGGGGCCGCGTCTCGCGCATGGCGTCGCGTGCGTCCCGCTTGAGCTGTTTTCTGTCGATCATGGCTTATTGTCTCCTTATTGTCCGCCGCGCCGGTCGTTCAGGCGGCGCAGGGCGGGGATGAGCGCGGCCGCGGCGGCGCCGGTGAACGCGCCGGTGATGATGGCGGCGCACAGAAGCGCCGGGGCGTAGGCGATCAGCGCCGCCGTCTTCGTGACGGCCATCGCCGCGAGAAGCTGGCCCGCGTTGTGCGCGACCGCGCCGAGGACGCTCACGACCCAGATTTGTTTTTCGTCGAACAGGCCGAGCACCGCCGCCATGACCGCCCAGGACAGCGCGCCGCCCGCAAGCGAGAACAATATCGCGGAGAAGCTCCCCGCGAACACGCTCGCGAGAAATACGCGCATGAGCAGTATGGCGAGCGCCTCCCGGCGGCCCAGCAGGGCCATGGCCGTCAGCGTCACGACGCTGGCGAGGCCGAGCTTCACGCCCGGGACGGGCACCGGCGCGGGGATCTGCGCCTCGATGACCCATATGACGAGGCTGATGGCGGTCAGAAGCGCCATGAATACGAGCTTTCTGGTTTTCACTGTGGTCACCTCGCCTTATTCCTCGATCTCGATGACGAGGTGGTGGGGCAGACAGACGATGGGCAGGAGGCTGTCGTGGATGGCCCCCTGGTTTACGCAGACCTGCTCGTCGCAGTCGGCGGAGGCGACCTCGACCGCGCCGTGGCTGACGCGGACGACGTTCGTGCCGTAATCGGTCGTGACCGTGACCTCGTAGGGCACGACGGCGGCGGTCAGGTCGAAGCGCTCGACAAGCTCGCCGTCCACGTACACGTTCGCGGTCACGCCCGCGCCGCCGCCGGACAGCGCGTAATACGCGCCGGACGCCGCCGCGATCGCCGCGAACAGGATCACGAAAAAGAGTGTTTTGTGTTTCATGGTTTACATCTTAGATATAAAATTGTATAATGTCAATAGGCGTGAAGCCTGCAATTTGTCAACATTCTGTAAAAGGGGTGAACCGGCTTGGACATCCTGACCGGCTTTCTGGACGGCTCGGCCGCGTCCGTGCTCGCCGCGGTGAGCCGCTATGCCGCGCCGCTTCTCGCGCTGTGGATCGTCGTCCGCTGCGTCAAGAGCATGCTGCGCGGCCGCTACGAGCCGGAGACGTGGGCGTATCTCTACCTCCCCGGCGAGGTCATGGTGCCGCTCCGGCACTGGGAGTGCATCATCGGCCGCGCCCGCTCGTCCGACGCCTGCATCGAGCACCCGACCATCGACCGGATGCACGCCTGTCTCATCCGGGACGCGGACGGGGCCTGGACGGCCTACGGACTCGGAAAGGGCGAGACGCAGGTGAACGGCCGCACCGTCCCGGACGGCGGCCTTCCGATCGAGGACGCGGACGTGCTGACCCTCGGCGACGTCCCGGCCCGGTTCGTCGACCTGACCGAGGAGGAGCGCTCGTCGCTTCTGCGCTACCGCCGCAGGCCCGGCCGGGTCGCAAGGCCGGTCTCGACGCTGCTGCTTCTGAGCGTGTACCAGCTTCTTCTTACGCTGCAGCAGCTCGTTTACAACCACGACGCCGGGTTCGAGACCGCCCTGGCGTTCGCGGCGATCTGCGGGGCCGGGTGGTTTTACTTCATCGTGCTGCGGGCCTCCGGGCAGCGGGGGTTTGAGGTGGAGCTTCTGGCGTTTTTCCTCTCGACCGTGGGCATGAGCGTCGCGGCGTCGTCCGTCCCGACGGCGATGCTGCGGCAGATCCTCTTTCTCGCGGCGGGGATCGTGCTGTTTCTCGTGCTCGGGCTGTGGCTGCGCGACCTCACCCGGCTCAAGGCCACCCGTCTGCCCGCGCTGATCGCCGCCCTCGTCCTGCTCGCGGCGAATCTGCTGCTCGCCCGCGTCACCTACGGCGCGCAGAACTGGGTGCAGCTCGGCGGGTTCACGTTCCAGCCGTCGGAATTTGTGAAGGTGCTCTACATCTACGCCGGCGCGGCGACGCTCGACCGGCTGTTCGTCAACAGAAACCTTTTGTTCTACATCGCCTTCTCCGCCGTCTGCGTCGGCGCGCTCGCGCTGATGGGCGACTTCGGCACCGGGCTTGTGTTCTTCGTGACGTTTCTCGTCATCTCGTATATGCGCTCGGGCAGCTTCGCGACCGTGCTGCTCGCCGTGACGGCGGCGGCTCTCGGCGTGATGCTCGTCCTGACCGTCAAGCCCTACATCCTCGCCCGGTTCCAGACGTGGGGCCACGTCTGGGACGACGTGTACAACACCGGCTTCCAGCAGGTGCGGTCGATGAGCGCCGCCGCCGCCGGCGGGCTGTTCGGGTTCGGGGCCGGCAACGGCTGGTTCGTCGACATCGTCGCGGCGGACACCGACCTCGTCTTCGGCGTCGTATGCGAGGAGCTGGGCCTGATCACCGGGCTTTCGTGCGTCGCCTCGGTCGTCGCGCTCGCGTGCTTCGTCGTGAAGAACGCCGCGTCGGGCCGGTCGTCGTACTTCGTCATCGCCGCGGCCGGGGCCGTGTCGATGATGATGATGCAGCTTGCGCTGAACGTGTTCGGCGCGATGGACATCCTGCCCTTCACGGGCGTGACGTTCCCGTTCGTGTCCCGGGGCGGCTCGAGCCTCATATCGTGCTGGATGCTCATCGCGTTCGTCAAGGGCTCCGACGTGCGGGCGAACGCAAGCTTCGCCGTCAAGCGGCCGGATAAATTCTCCGGCGGGGCCGGCGTCGCCGACGACGCCGCCGACGCGCCGACATACGACCCCCGTCCGCGCCGCCGCGCCCCGTACCGCCGGCCCGGGCCGCAGGCGTAAAGGAGGCTCGAACCGGCATGAAAAAAATCACCAAACGCGCGATATCCTCGCTTCTGCTCGCGGCGCTTCTCGCGGCCGGGATGGGCGTCTACCTCTACCGCCTCGTCGTACACGGCGGCGAGTGGGCGAGCTTCTACGCGAACGACAGCGTCTACTCCGACGGCGTCCTGAACCGGGGAACCGTCCTCGACCGGAACGGCACTCTCCTCGCCTTCGCCGGCGATCAGGTCTACGGCTACGCCGAATCCGCCGCCGTGCGGACGGCGTGCCTGCACGTCGTCGGCGACGTGAACGGCAACATCGGCACCGGGGCGCTGACGGCGTTCCGGCCGCAGCTCATCGGCTACAACCTCCTGACCGGCACGACCGGCAAGGGCGGCGACGTGAAGCTTACGATCGACGCCGACTTAAACGTCACGGCCTACAACGCCCTCGCCGGACGAAACGGCGCGGTGCTCGTCTGCAACTACAGGACCGGCGAGCTCCTCTGCATGACAAGCTCGATCTCCTACGACCCGAACGTCGGCTTCAACGCGTCCGACAGCGCCTACGAGGGCGTGTACATCAACCGGGCGATCAGCGCGAGCTTCGTGCCCGGCTCGGTGTTCAAGCTCGTGACGCTCGCGGCGGCGATTGAGAACATCCCCGACCTGTACAGCCAGACGTTCTACTGCGCAGGCTCGGTCGACGTGGACGGCCACACGATCACCTGCACCGCCGCCCACGGCACGCTGACGGTCGAGCAGGCCCTCGCCCACTCGTGCAACTGCGCGTTCGCCCAGATCGCCCTGCAGCTCGGCGGGGACGTCATACGGGACTACGCCGACGCGTACGGCCTGACCTCGTCCCACTCCCTGAACGGCATCGAGACCGCCGCCGGCCGCGTGGACGACGCCGGAAGCGACCGCGAGAACGTCGCGTGGGAGGGCATCGGCCAGTATAACGACCTCGTCGTGCCCTACTCGCTTATGCGGCTCGTCTGCGCCGTAGCGAACGGCGGCACGGTCACGGAGCCGACCCTCCTCGCCGGCAAATCGAACGGCTCCGAGCGGCTCATGAACGCCGCCACCGCGAACGCGATATCCGACATGATGAGCTACAACGTCGAATACAACTACGGCTCGTCGATGTTCCCCGGCCTGCAGATGCACGCGAAGACCGGCACCGCCGAATTCGGCGACGGCACGAGCCACGCCTGGTTCGCCGGGTTCATCACAAACGCCGACGCGCCTTACGCGTTCGTCGTACTCGTGGAGCACGGCGGCAGCGGCTACGCCACAGCCGCCCCGATCGCGAACACCGTTCTGCAAAAAGCCGTCTTCGGCTGACCGGCGCCTTCTGCCAGATCGAGCCGGCCATGGCGTATCAGCTCGGCCTGCCCATATTGATATTCCGCGAAAAGGGCGTGCTGGCCGACGGCGTGCTCGAACGCGGCGTGGTGGGCCAGTACATGCCCGTATTTGACCTCGACGGCGGCGAAGCGCCGGACGGGTATTTCAGCGGGGCGGAGTACAACGGGCTATTGAACAAGTGGCGCTGCAACGTTGAGACGGTATGGAACCGAAAGGGCCGGGTGGACAGATTTTAGACGCCGCCGACGGCTCCTTATCGTCCCATCCCCCCGATTGAACCGCGTCTTCCGACACGCGTATTGCATTAAACTGACCATTATGATCGACATATCCCTGCACAACATACAAAAAAGCTTCGGCGGCAACGAGATCCTGCGGGACGTCACGTTTGACGTAAACGAGGGCGAACGCGTCGCCCTGCTCGGCGCGAACGGCACGGGCAAGACGACGCTTCTGAAGATCCTCACCGGCTCGCTCGAGCCGGACGGCGGCACGCTGTTTCTGGCTCCGCGCAAGCGGGTGGGGCTGATATCGCAGATCCCGGTCTACCCGGACGGGTACACGACCGAGGACGTGCTCCGCAGCGCGTTTCTGCGTCTCGACCGCATCCGCGAGGAGATGACGGCGCTCGAAAAGGCCATGGAGCGCGACGCGGACGACGCGACGCTCCGGCGCTACGACGCCCTGGCGGCGGATTTCGACCGCCTCGGCGGGTACGCGTCGGACTATGAGCTTGACCGCGTCGCCGGCGGTCTCGACATCGGCGCGGCCATGCGTTCCCAGCCGTTTGACAGCCTGTCCGGCGGCGAGAAGACGCGTGTGAACCTCGCCCGGCTCCTGCTCGAGGACACGGACATCCTGCTGCTCGACGAGCCGACGAACCACCTCGACCTGCGCAGCACCGAATGGCTCGAGGACTTCTTAACGCGGTTCAAGGGCACGGTGCTGACCGTGAGCCACGACCGGTGGTTTCTCGACGCCGTCGCCCGGCGCGTCATCGAGCTTGCGGACGGCCGGTGCGAATTCTACGCCGGGAATTACAGCTTCTTCGTGGAGGAGCGGCAGCGCCGGTACGACGAGCTGCTGGCCCAGTACGAGAAGAACCAAAAGGAGATCGCCCACCTCGAGGAGGCGGCGGACAAGCTGCACCTGTGGGCGTTCATGGGCAACGACAAGCTGCACAAGCGGGCGTTCTCGATGGAAAAGCGCATCGCGAAGCTTCAGACCGCGCCGAAGCCGAAGACGGAGCGGAAGCTCAAGGCCCGGTTTTCCGAGCGGGAGCTGCGGGGCGACGAGGCGCTTGTCACGTTCGGGCTGTCGAAGCGATACGGCGGCAAACAGCTCTTCTCCGACCTCGAGCTTCTGATCGAGCCGGGCGAACGCGTCGCGGTCATGGGCGACAACGGCAGCGGCAAATCGACGCTTGTGAAGCTCATCCTCGGCGAGGAGACGCCGGACGCGGGGTATGTCCGGCTCGGCCCGGCGGTCAGGACGGCGTATCTGCCGCAGCTCGTCACATTCGAGCACCCGGAGCGCTCGGCGCTCGACACGCTGCTGTACGAGTGCAAGGCGTCGCCGCAGGAGGCGCGCGACCGCCTCGCCGCGTTCAACTTCACGGGCGAGGACGCGCTCAAGACCGTGGGCACGCTGTCCGGCGGCGAGCAGAGCCGGCTGAAGCTCTGTATGCTCATGAAAAACGACATAAACCTCTTGATTCTCGACGAACCGACGAACCACCTCGACATCGCCAGCCGCGAGTGGATCGAGGCGGCGCTTTCCGATTACAGCGGCACGCTGCTGTTTGTGAGCCACGACCGGTGGTTTGTGGACGCGTTCGCGACGCGGGTGTGGGAGCTGAAGGACGGGAGCCTGACCGATTTTCGCGGCGGCTACCCCGAATACCGGGCGTATAAGGCCCGGCAGACGGAGCTTGCGCGGACGGCGAAAAAGCAGGCGGAGAAAAAGCCCGCGGAGAAGAAAACCGCCGCCGAAAAGCCCGCGAAGCCCAAAAACGCCGCCCGTGAGCTGCAAAAGCTCGAGCGCGAGATCGAACGGCTCGAAGCCAGAATCGCCGCCGTGACCGCCGAGGAGGAGGCAAACGCCACCGACTACCAGAAGCTCATGGAGCTTGGCGCAC
>CAJOFW010000025.1 GCA_905234005.1 uncultured Oscillospiraceae bacterium | reverse complement strand
CGCCGAACGCGTCCGCCTCGAGAACGCCCGGCTGCCACATCCCGTCTCCGACGGGGTAGAGCGCCAGGGCCTCCTGCGTCGAAAGGTTGAAGTCGCCGCCCGCGATGACGTAATTGCCGGCCTCCGCCTCCGCCGCCAGCACGTCGCGCAGCATCGCGGCCTGGGCGTATTTGCCCTCGCCGTCGTCGTATGCCTCGAGGTGGAGGTTTATGAGCACAAGCTCCCTGTCCGACCCCTCGACGGGCAGGCGGTCGATCAGCAGGCAGCGCTTGAGCTGTCCGAGCCGCACCGGCCACGAGAACGCGACCGGAAGCTGCACCCGCTCGGACGCGTCCATGTGATAACGCGAAAGCGTCAGGATGCCGCTGTTCACGTTCCCGACCGGCGGGATCGGATACGGCACGTACATCACCCGGTAATTGTACGCGAACGTGCTCTCCCAGCCGCTGTACGCGTACAGGCCCGTGTAGAACGCGGCCTCATTGACGCGGTGGGAGCGGTCGGCGTCCCAATCGACCTCCTGCAGCAGGATCACGTCCGGTTCGATTGCAGCGAGCGTGTCGGCGATACCCTGCAGGTTGAAGCGGACGCGTTCCCCGTCCGCCGTGTACACCATCGAGCCGCCGTCCATGAAGAAGTCGGCGTTGTCGCCGAGGGCGCCGCAGCCGGTGTTCCACGTCACGACGGAAAGCGTATCGCCGGCCTGCACGGTACTCTCCGCCGCGCCGGCGATCTCGATGTCCTCGATGTCGTCGGGCCTGTACTCCCCGATCGTGAGCCACGCGAAAAACCACGCGGCCCGACGCCCAGGCCCGTGAGAATGCGGACAGCGGGGCTTTTTTTCGGCCTGCCGGAGCCGTTCACCGTCCCGGCGGGGCTTTGTTCCGTTTCGGCGGGGCCTTGTTCCGTCCCGGCGATATCGCCTGTCTGTCTCTCTTCGTTCATGTCCTCCCCCCGGTCAAAAGACGCTCCACGGGCTTTACCATCCACCCCGTCACGACGGACACGGCGAGGCACACCGGCGCGCAGAACCAGCACATGGCCGGCAGGTTCGTGCCGTGGAACAGGTGCATATACGGATAGATGACGAGAAGGTTATTGAGAAAATACGCGTAGCTCTGTCGCCCGAGCCAGCCGGACAGCCGGTTGTCGAGAAGCCGTGTCAAAAGGCTCTTCCCCCGGAACACGCTGATGACGAACACGAAAAACAGCGGTACAAACAGAAAATCCATCCGCCCGCTGCACCGGTACATCCAGCACACCGACGCTGTAAGCACCGCCGCCTCCACGGCCGTCGCCCAGAACCGTTCCCCGGGCAGCTCCACATCCCGCAGCCACTCGTACGCCCGGTAGGCGACGCAGCCGACGGTCGTCGCGGCCAGCGCCCGCAGAAAGCCGAGGTGCGGCGAATACTGCATGAATATGATCGTGTTCGCGAGCGAGCCCTTCCGGTCGAACATCGTGCCGTAGCAGACGACGATCAGCACCGGTGCGGCGATTTTGATGAAGCCGTCCTCATCCCGCAGCAGCAGGTAGTAGACGATGAGCGACGAGAAGATCATCGCGCTCAGGTACCAGCAGACGATGTTGACGTACGTCCCCCGCACAAATCCGAAGACGTTCACGAGAAATATCTCCGGCCAGCCGTTTTCCAGAAGCTCGATCGGCCACATGCCGCGCAAAACCGCGAGGACGGCCACGAGCAGCCACGAAAGCAGATGGTGCGGATAGAGCCGGGCGAGCCGTCCCCGCATATAGCGCACGGTCGTGCCCGCCGGGTCGGAGCGCATCTCCGGCGTCACGCCGCGCCGGATCGACGCGAGCATCAGAAAGCCGCCGAGGATGAAAAACAGCTCCACAAATACGTAAAAGCCGATAAACCGCGTCCCGTCCTCCCGGAACGCGAACCAGTAGCAATGGTAGCACAGAATCATGACCGCCGCGAAAAAGCGGTAAAACTCCATGGCGCGGTTTCGCCGCATAGAACCACCTCCCGCAGCCGGACGCCGGACTCATACTTTTTCTTGAAAGAAAAAGTATCAAAAAGAACTTTGTATTCGATCGAAAAGGCAGCGTTCCCAAGGCTTTGCGCCCGGTAACGGAACGAAGCTTTTAAAGAGAACAGTATCAGCTCTTCAGCAGAGCCGAGCCCGCGAGATCGCGGTTCATGACCTCGAACGAGCGGCGGACGTTGTACTGCGCGCCGAAGCTCGTGTGCGGCAGGACGATGACGTTCTCGAACGCCCAGAGGGGGTTGTCCTCGGGCAGCGGCTCCGTCTCGAACACGTCGAGCACGGCCCCGCCGAGCCGTCCGTTCTCCAGCGCCGCGACGAGCGCCGCCTCGTCCGCGAGCACGCCCCGGGCGACGTTCACGAAGATCGCGTCCGGCTTCATCATCGCAAAGCGCCTTCCGTCGATGATGTGCCGCGTATCCTCGTTCCCGGGCAGGCACATGATAACGATGTCCGCGTCGGGCAGGACGTCGTCGAGGTCGTCAAGCGAGCGCACGTCGTCGAAGTATTCCTTCGGCGCGACGTGCCGGGTGAGGCCGGTGATCCGGCAGTCGAACGCCCGGAGGCGTTTGGCGAACTCCCCGCCGATGCTGCCCGCCCCGACGACGAGGACGTGTCTGCCCGTCAGCTCGGGCAGGATCGGCTCCCGCTCCCATATCCGCGCCCGCTGGCGGCTGTCGAACAGGCGCAGCTTTTTATACAGCGCGAGCACCCCGGCGATGCCGAACTCCGCGATCGGGATGCTGTACACGCCCCGGGCGTTGTGGAACTCGATGCCGTGGCTGCGTATGTAGTCCATCGGGACGTGATCCCAGCCCGCCATGAAGAGCTGGACGTATTTGAGGTTCACAAACCGCTCGATCGGGGCGTAGCTGAACAGGAACTTGCACGCGATGGCGTCGATCTCCGCCGGATCGCCGTCATACGGCGCCTCGTCCGGCGCCTCGATGACCTCGAGTCCAAGCCCCTCGAGATACGCCCTCTCCTCCGCCGTCAGATGGCAGGTATCGGTAATCAGAAGCTTCATATGTCTCTCTCCCGCAGATTTTTTCTCATTTTCGCATTATAGCACAAGTCCCCCCGAAAGCACAATCAAAAATAATGCGGCCTCCCCCCGAGCCATACCACACGCCGCCCCGCCGGCTTTTCCGGCGATGACGCTTTTTCCGCCGCTTCCGGTATTTGCGCCGCCGTCCATGACGGCTTTTGCGCCGCCGTCCGCTCCGGCGGCTCCGGCGGCTTTTCCGCCGCGCAGACCGGCGCTTCCGGATAATCCGCCAGCGCCCGGCCCCGCACCCGCCGCGTAAGCCGCATCACGCCGCCCTCCGGCACGGGCACGCCGAGATACCCCGCCGCCCCGTCCGGGCCGTACACGTACAGCCGAACGACGCGCCCGACGTCGCGGAGCGCCGCGTCGAACACGGCCCCGCCGTCCGACCGCGTGACCGTCAGCGTCCCCGCCGCCGCGCCGTCGATGTAGATCGGAACCTCCGCGGCGTTCATCGTATTCATCGTATCCATCGTATCCATCCCCCCGGCATGACAGAAATAATACGGCCCCCGCCCACGGGCTATGCCTATGAGCGGGGGCCGCGGATTATGACTGCATGGTCTGGTTCAGCCCGAAGCTGACCGCGATGGCGCTGTCCACGCGATCCATCGTGGAGCCGTCGAGCTTGCCCATCCGTTCACGCAGGCGGGATTTGTCGAGCGTGCGTATCTGCTCGAGCAGAATGACGCTGTCCCGTGTCAGGCCGCTGGCCGGGGCCGCGACGGATATATGCGTCGGCAGCCGCGCCTTGCCCACCTGGGACGTGATGGCCGCCGCGATGACGGTCGGGCTGTGGCGGTTGCCGGTGTCGTTCTGGACGATGAGCACCGGCCGCAGACCGCCCTGCTCCGAGCCGACGACCGGGCTGAGATCGGCGTAGTAGATGTCTCCGCGTCTGACGGGGTTCTTCATGATGTGAGCACCACTTCCGTAAAAATGTCGCCCGATACAGTCTATGTATGGACACGCTGTTATTGTCCCACGGAAGCGGGTTTTTTATACCGGCGCGGCGTCAGTCGACATACACCCTCGGCACACGCGGCCCGACGGCGCAGGTCAGCTCGTAGTGGATCGTTCCGGCAAGCTCCGCCACGTCGTCGATGGGCATATGCTTTCCGAATATCTCGGCGACGTCGCCGGGCTTCACGCCGAGGCCCGTCACGTCCGCCATGCACATATCCATGCATATGCGCCCGACCTGCGGCACGATATGCCCGTTTATCATGACGGACAGCCGGTTCGACAGAACCCGGTGCAGCCCGTCCGCGTAGCCGATCGGCAGCACGGCAAGCTCCGACGGCCTTTCGACCGTGAACGTGCGCCCGTAGCTGACCGTGTCGCCCGGCTCGTGGCGTTCGACATACGCGACGCGCGTTAAGAGCGTCATGGCCGGCTCGAGCGCGATGCGCTCCCGATCCGGGCCGGGGTACATGCCGTACAGCGAGACGCCGGGCCGCACCATGTCCATGTACGTCTCCGGGAACGAGTGCATCGCCCCGGAATTGGTGCAGTGGCGTATCTCGAACGCGTGGCCCGCCGCCGCCTCGATCGCCTCGACGGCGGATTGAAACCGCGCAAGCTGCGTGTGGGTAAAGACGCGTGTTTCCTCGTCCGCGTCGGAGACGCAGAAGTGCGTGAACACGCCCTCCGCCCGCAGACGGGGAAGCTTCGCCGCCTCCGCCGCCGGGGCCGCGTCCCAGTCGCCGAACACGCGAAAGCCCGTCCGGCCCATGCCGGTCTCGAGCTTCAGATGCACGGTCAGGGTCTTCCCCGTTCCGGCGAGGGCCTCGTCCATCGCCCGCGCCGTCGCGAGGTCGCCGACCGCCTGCGTCACCCGCAGCGCCGCAAGCTCCGGCGCGTACGCGGGCGGCGTATAGCCCAATATCAGGATCGGCAGAGTAATGCCCGCCGCCCGCAGCTCTCGGGCCTCGTCGATGCAGGCGACCGCGAGATAGTCGCAGCCGACGTCCTCGAGCAGCCGCGACACCCGCGCCGCCCCGTGGCCGTAGGCGTTCGCCTTGACCACGCCGAGAAAGCGGCAGCCCGCCGGCAGACACGCCCGCATCGCCCGGTAATTGCGCTCGATCGCCCCGAGGCTGATCTCCGCCCAGGTTCTCTTTCTGTTGTCGTCCATGGTGTATGGTTCTCCCGTAATCTATGGTTCGTCCGTTGTCGGTGGTTCTCCGGTTATCGGCGCTTCGTCCGTCATCGGCGCTTCGTCCGTATCCGCCGCCGGTTTGACCGTCCAGCCGGATACGCGGCAGACGACGATCGTCTGTCCGTCCGACGAGAACTCGGCGCAGACGGGCGCGCCGTCGTCGAGCCACACGGTCACGACGGTGTCCTCCCCGGCGTAATACCGTGCGGCGGGCAGGTCGCCGTCCCACCACATCAGCTCGCAGTACCCGCCGGCCAGCGCCTCCATCAGCGCCGGCACCGCCGAGACCGGCGTCAGCCCGTCGCCGCAAAGCACGCCCGCCCCGACGACGACGCCGCCGTATTCGACGGACGCCTCGCCCCGGCGGGCCGTGGCCGTCACCCCGGCGAGCAGGGACGGCTCCGCGACCGTCACACGCGTCGTCACGCCGTCATACGACGCGTCGAGCGTGTAATCGGCGGCCGCGCCGCCCGTATCGACCGTGAGCGCCGCCCGGAAGGCGACGCTTCCGGCGTCGTTCAGGGATGAACGGAAATCCGAGAAGGTCTTCTCCAGCTTCGCCTCCCGCTCCCCGCAGCCGGCGAGGAGAAGGAGGGGTATCATCAGTACGGAAACAAGAGCTTTCCGCATGACGCCTCCAGAGGTAGATGATGGATGATGATGTACAATGCGCCGGGCCTGAAATAATACAGCGATGTATACCGGCCCGATATGCCGATTCGATACGTCGCTTCGACAGTCCGGCTTACGGCCGCTTCTCCGCGATCTCGCGCTCGGCGTCGGCGAGAAAGCGGATGATATCGCCCGCCGCGAGGGCGTACTCCCCGACGTCGGCGGCGGCGATGTCGCCGGCTCTCGCGTGGAGCCAGCAGGCGGTCACGACGGCGCGGCGGGCCGTCATCTGCCCGAGCATCGCCCCGATCACGCCGGCGAGCACGTCGCCGGAGCCGCCCGTGGCCATGCCGGGATTGCCCGCGTCGATCACGTAGGCCTTGCCGTCCGGGAACGCGCAGATCGTCCGGTGGCCCTTGAGGACGAGGGCGCAGCCGTGCCGCGACGAGAAATCGAGCGCGTCCCGCAGCCGATCCTCCACCGGGCGGCCGAGCATCCGCGCAAATTCGCCCTCGTGCGGCGTGAGCACCATGAGACACGCCGCCTCGTCGAGCAGCGACGCCTCCTGCGAGAGCGCCCAGAGCGCGTCCGCGTCGACCACGACCGGGATGTCCGCGTTTTTGAGCACATTCCGGGTCAGCTCCACGGTGCCCTCGCCGCGCCCGAGGCCCGGCCCGATCACGCACACGCTGCTGTCCATGAACCGCTGGCGGGCGGCGTCCCACGCGCCCGGGGCGACGCGGCCGTTCCGGCCCGACGGCAGCGGAAACGGCATCGCCTCGTCGTTTTTGGCCGCCGTGATATCATATATATCCATCGGCACGCCGAGATAGACCAGCCCCGCCCCGGCCCGGACGGCGGCTCTCGCGCAGAGCGACGGCGCGCCGGAGTAGCCCACCGAGCCGCCGAGGATCAAGAGCTTGCCGTAATCGCCCTTGTGCGACAGCCTCGGCCGCACGGGCAGGCGCAGATCCTCGCCGTGGATCGCGTAGACGCCGCAGGCGCTCCTCTCGAGCAGGGCGTCGGGTATGCCGATGTCGACGATGCGCAGCTCCCCGGCGCATACGCAGCCCGGCTCGATATAGTGGCCGGGCTTCGCCATCGAGAACGTCACCGTGCACCGGGCGCGCACAGCCTCGCCCAGCACCGCGCCCGTATCGGCGGACACGCCGCTCGGGATATCGGCCGAGACGACCGGGGCGCTCGAACGGTTCATGAGCCTGACCGCCGCGAGCGCGTCGCCGGTCAGCGGACGGCTCAGCCCCACGCCGAACAGGGCGTCCACGATCACCGCCGCGTGCTCCGTCAGCGAGACGATCTCCGCGTCGTCGGCGCGAAAGTCCTCGAGCACGCCGCCGGACTCGACGAGAAAGCGCTCCATATCGCGTGTGTCCGGCGTCATTTTCCCGCGGTCGCCCACGAGAAACACACGCACGGTCACGCTGTCGATCTCACGCAGAAGGCGGGCGGCTCCCACGCCGTCGCCGCCGTTGTTGCCGGGGCCGCAGAACACGACCGCCGAAAACCCGCCGCCCATGTGATCCTTCGCGGCCTCCGCAAGCGCCTTCGCGGCGGTCTCCATCAGCTCGAGGGAGTTGATGCCGAGATTCTGTATCGCCGCCGTATCCGCGGCCTTCATCCGTCTGGCGTCCGAAAGCTCCATGCCTGCCGCCTCCTTCGCGGTTCATACCGTTCGTTTTCCACCATTATAATCGTTTTGCCGTCATCCGTCAAATAGTATTCGCTCGCACGCACGCCGCGAACGCCGAACGGCAACAATATTATAGTTGCTAAAATCAGGATTATGTGTTATAAATGTGGTTTAGACTGATAACGCACGATCATTATTCTCATATTCTCGCAAGGAGCATGGAAAACATGGAAGAAAAACTGCGGCAGCTCAGGGAGGAATCCCTGCAGGCCATCCGGTCGGCGGACGCGCTGGACGCGCTGGACGCCCTCCGCGTCAAATACCTCGGCAAGAAGGGCGAGCTAACCGCCGTCCTCAAGCAGATGGGCACCCTCTCCGCGGAGGCGCGGCCGGTCATGGGCCAGCTCGCAAACCAGATCCGGGAGGAGCTGACCGAGGCCGTAGAGACCGCCCGCGCCTCTCTCTCGGAGAAGGCGCTCGAACTGCGTCTCGCCGCCGAGAAGACCGACGTGACAATGCCGGGCCTGCCCGTCCGCATCGGCCGCCGCCACCCGCTGAACAAGGTCATCGGCGAGGCGAAGGAGATCTTCATCGGCATGGGCTTCACGATCGCCGAGGGCCCCGAGGTCGAGCTGTCCGACTATAACTTCACCCGCCTGAACACCGCCGAGGGCCACCCCGCCCGCGACAGGCAGGACACCTTCTATTTCGACGATGACGACGAGGTTCTGCTGCGCACGCAGACAAGCCCCGTGCAGGTTCGCGTCATGGAGACCCAGCCGCTGCCCATCCGCATCATCTCCCCGGGCCGCGTCTACCGCAAGGACGAGGTCGACGCGACGCACAGCCCGATGTTCCACCAGATCGAGGGTCTCGTCGTGGACGAGGGCATCACGTTCGCCGATCTGAAGGGCACGCTCAACGAGCTTGTGCGCCGTCTCTACGGGCCGGACACCAAAACCCGCTTCCGTCCGCACCACTTCCCGTTCACGGAGCCGAGCTGCGAGGTGGACGTGCAGTGCTTCGAGTGCGGCGGCAGAGGCTGCCGCGTGTGCAAGGGCGAGGGCTGGATCGAGCTTCTCGGCGCGGGCATGGTGCACCCCCGTGTTCTCGAGGGCTGCGGCATCGACACGCGCAAATACTCCGGCTTCGCCTTCGGCGTCGGCGCGGAGCGTATGGCCATGTTCCGCTTCGGCATCAGCGACCTGCGCCTGATGTTCGAAAACGACACGCGCTTCCTGGAACAGTTCTGAGGAGGGTAACAGAGCATGAATCTTTCACGCGAATGGCTGAGTGACTACACGAAAATCACCGTATCGGACAAGGAATTCTGCGACGGCATGACGATGTCCGGCTCGAAGGTGGAGGGCTGCGGGCGCACCGGCGAGGGCATCCGGAACGTCGTGGCCGGCAAGGTCACGTTCATGAATCCCCACCCCGACTCCGACCACCTCTGGGTGTGCAAGGTCGACGTCGGCCAGAGCCGCGAGCTTACGATCGTCACCGGCGCGCAGAACGTCTCCGTAAACGACCTCGTCCCCGTCGCCCTCGACGGCTCCACGCTGCCCGGCGGCACGGAGATCCACACCGGCAGGCTGCGCGGCGTCGTGTCCGAGGGCATGCTGTGCTCGCTCGGCGAGCTGGGCCTTGACACGCACGACTACCCCTACGCGATCGAGGACGGCATCTTCATCATGCGGGAGCCGTGCGAGCCCGGTCAGGACATCCGCGAGGTGCTCGGCCTCACCGACAGCGTCGTCGAGTTCGAGATCACGAACAACCGCCCCGACTGTCTGTCCGTCATCGGTCTTGCCCGCGAGGCCGCCGCGACGTTCGGCGCGGAGTTCACGGCCCGTGAGCCGGTCGTACACGGCTGCGGCGACAGCGACCGCATCGAAAACTACCTGAGCATCGAGATCCGCGACCCGGCGCTCTGCCCCCGCTACACGGCCCGGATGGTGAAGAACATCCGCATCGAGCCGTCCCCGGCGTGGCTGCGCCGCCGTCTGCGCGCCTCCGGCATCCGCCCGATCAACAACATCGTCGACATCACGAACTACGTCATGCAGGAATACGGCCAGCCGATGCACGCGTTCGACTACTCCTGCGTCGGCGGCAGCCGCATCGTCGTCCGCCGCGCCGAGAACGGCGAATCGCTGATGACGCTCGACGGCAACAACCGCAACCTCACCGAAAATATGCTCGTCATCGCCGACGCGGAGAAGCCCATCGGCGTCGCCGGCGTCATGGGCGGCGGCAACTCCGAGATCGTGGACGAGACGCGAACGATCGTCTTCGAGTCCGCGAACTTCAACGGCACGTCGATCCGCAAGACGGCCATCGCCCTCGGCATGCGCACGGACGCCTCGAGCAAGTTCGAGAAGGGTCTCGACCCCGAGGGCACCGTCCCCGCCGTGCAGCGCGCCTGCGAGCTGGTGGAGCTTCTGAACGCCGGCGACGTGATCGACGGCATGATCGACGTCGTCGCCGCCCCGGCGAAGGAGAAGACCGTCATGCTCGAGCCGGAGCGCATCAACGCCCTGCTCGGCACCCGGTTCACACGCGAATACATGGTCGCCGTCCTCGAGAAGCTCGGCTTTGTCATGCGCGGCGACGAGGTCGTCGTCCCCTCCTGGCGCAGCGACATCGAGCACTACGCCGATCTGGCGGAGGAGGTCGCCCGGTTCTACGGCTACGACGTGATCGAGCCGACCATGTTCCGGGGCGAGACCGCCCAGGGCGGCTGGAGCGAGAAGCAGGCGTTTGAAAACCGCGTCACGAGCCTTTGCCGCGCCATGGGCTTCAACGAGATCCTGACCTATTCCTTCGGCAGCCGCTCCGCGTGGGACAAAATCCGTCTGCCCGGGGACTCCCCGCTCCGAAACGCCCTCGTCATCCAGAACCCGCTCGGCGAGGATCGCAGCGTCATGCGCACGACGCCGATGCCGTCGATGATGGACGTGCTGGCCACGAACGCCGCCCGGCGCAGTCCGGTCGTCCGCTTCTATGAGATGGCGACGGTCTATCTGCCCCGTGAGAATGACCGCCTTGCCGACGAGCCGGTCTGGCTCACGCTCGGCGCCTACGGCGGCGGCGTCGACTTCTTCCGGCTCAAGGGCTGCGTGGAGGCCATCCTGCGCGATATGCGCATCGAAAACGTCCGCTGGGAGGCCGACGAAAACAACCCGAGCTTCCACCCCGGACGCTGCGCCGCCATCCGCGCCGGCGGCCGTCTGATCGGCACGCTGGGCCAGGTTCACCCGCTCGTATGCGACGCCTACGGCGTCGAAGCCGGGACATACTACGCCCAGCTCGACATCCCGGCCATGCGCGCCATCCAGTCCCCGGAGAAGACGTTCGTCCCGCTGCCCCGCTTCCCCGCCGTCGAACGCGACATCGCGATCGTCTGCGCCGCCGACATCCCCGTCGCCGCGCTCGAGGACACGATCACCGCCGCCGGCGGCCCGTACCTTGAGTCCGTGGCCCTGTTCGACGTCTACACCGGCGAGCCGATCCCCGCCGGCCAGAAGAGCGCCGCCTTCTCCCTGACCCTCCGCGCCGCCGACCAGACCCTGACCGAGGAGCACGCCGCCGGGACCGTGAACGCCATCCTCGCCGCCCTCGCGGAGCAGCACGGCGCCGTGTCCGACAGCACGCCGAGGCAGCGCCGAATCCTCAAAACTTAACAGTTTTTTCACCTGCCGCCCCTTTTCTTTTTGAAAAAGCATGGTATAATAATACATGGTTCATTCGATTATCGAAAAAACCGCGCCATGCTTTTTCAGAGGGGCGCATACCACAGGATAAGGAGCGAGCTCACCATGGAAGAATCCACACGAAAATTCAAAGTCCTCGACCACAGCGACGAGATACGCGAAATTCTCTCGAGCGTATACAGCTCCCTTATCGAAAAAGGCTACAACCCGATCAACCAGATCGTCGGCTACATCCTCTCCGAGGATCCGACCTACATCACAAACTACAACAACGCCCGCTCCCTGATCTGCCGCCTCGACCGGGACGAGCTTCTGCAGGAGCTTGTGACGTCGTATCTCAAAAAATAACCCGGGATTTTTCCGCACGCCGATTTTTCCCCTTGACATTTTCCCGAAAGCGTGTATAATACCATTTGTCCGGTTGAGCCGGACATATAGCGGAATTGTGTAAAGGTAGCACAGCGGACTCTGACTCCGTATGTGAGGGTTCGAATCCTTCTTCCGCTGCTGAAAACCACGGAACCGTTTCGGTTCCGTGGTTTTTTATTTCCGCGGCTGCGGGTTCTGAGACTTTTTCGGTTCGAGGATGGTTCGAGGTCTTTTTTATCCCGAGCGGCAAACCGCTCACCCCTCGAACAGCTTCCCCCACGTCTTCGCGCCGACGATGCCGTCCTGCGCAAGGCCGCACGCGGCCTGGAACGCGATCACGCCCGCCTTCGTCAGCTTGCCGAAATCGCCGTCGACGCCGCCGCAGTCATAGCCCAGCGCCTCGAGCGCGGCCTGCACGATCAGCACCTCGCGGCCCGCCGTGCCCTTGGAAAGCTCGTGTACCGTCATCTCGATCGCACCTCCGTAGTTCTCGCCCTCTGTCTCCGTCTCGCCCACGTCGAAGACGTCGGCGTCCGCGTAATCCGGGCGCACGTAGCCCCAGATGTACGTGCTCGTCAGCAGATAGCTCCGCTTCGCGCACATATTGGACACGTTGCCCTCGATGGTATACACGTACTTCCCGTCGCACGCATACACCATGCCCGTGTGGCTGCGGGATGAT
>CAJOFW010000024.1:1577-19797 GCA_905234005.1 uncultured Oscillospiraceae bacterium | reverse complement strand
TCACGGCAAATGAAGGTGGACAACCAATATCTCTCATGGTATAATTTCGCCGTTAAGGAATGCAGATGCCGACCGGCTTCGGGCTTCGGCGGATACGCCGGGCCCGGGGCGGATTTCGGAGGAAGGACAGATCGGAGGGATGATGATGAAAAAAACGGCTGCCGTCTCGGGCAGGAAACGGATCACAGCGCTGCTGCTCTTTCTTTTTACGGCGGCATTTGTGCTGCCGCTTACGACCCTTGCGCAGGAATCCGGAAAGACCGTGCGCGTCGGCTGGTATGAATCGACCTTCAACACCATGGACTCCTCCGGACGGCGTTCCGGCTATGCTTACGAGTACCAGATGAAGCTCTCCGCCTATACGGGATGGGATTACGAATACGTCAGCGGAAGCTGGCCGGATCTTCTGCAGATGCTGATGAACGGCGAGATCGACCTGTTAAGCGACGTTTCCTATACCGAGGAGCGGGCGGAGAGGATGCTGTTTTCCGACCTCTCCATGGGAACGGAGGAATACTATGTGTTCACCGCGCCCGGCAATTCGGAGATCGTGCCGGGGGATTACACCACGCTGAACGGAAAGCGGATCGGCGTGAACAGGGACAGCGTGCAGGCGGATTATTTCCGCGACTGGGCGGAGCGCAACGGCGTGCGGGCGGAGCTGATCGAGGTCACGACCACGGAGAACGAATCCCTTCGGATGATGGAGACCGGCGAGCTGGACGCCTATATCACCGTGGATTCCTTTACGGCTCCGGATCGGGCCATGCCCGTATGCAAGATCGGCTCCTCCGATTTCTACTTTGCGGTCAGCAAAACCCGCCCCGACCTGCTTGCCGAGCTGAACGCGGCGATGAGCCGGATACAGGATGAAAACCGGTATTATAACCAGCAGATGTACGAGTCTTTCTTTATCCAGGCGGGCACGAATGCGTTCCTGACCGCCTCCGAGTCGGATTGGCTGGAGGCGCACGGGACGATCCGCGTGGGGTATCAGGACAACTATCTCGCGTTCTGCGCCCGGGACAAGACCACCGGCGAGCTGACCGGGATGCTGGGGGATTTTCTGGATCGGGCCTCCAACTGTCTGGCGAACGCCCATCTGGATTTCTCAGCCGCGGCCTACCCCACGGCGGCGGACGCGCTGGCCGCGCTGGACCGGGGCGAGATCGACTGCGTGTTCCCCGTCAACCTCAAGGCCTATGACGGGGAAAAAGTCAACGCGGTCATCACCACGCCGCTGATCAATACGGACATCTACGCGGTCGTGCGCCTGTCGGATCAGCCGATGTTCACGAACAAAGAGCACGTGATCGTGGCCGTCAACGAGGGGAACCCCAATTATGACGCCTTTCTCGCGGAGCATTTCCCCAACTGGAGGCGGGTGTACTATCCGGATACGGAGACCTGCCTGAAGGCGGTGGAGAACAACGTGGCGGACTGCGTGCTGATCAGCAGCTACCGCTACAACAGCATCGCAAGGATATGCGAGAAATCCCGCCTTTCGACCCTTTCCACCGGGGTGGGACTGGATTTCTGTTTTGCCGTCGGGAAGGGGGATACCGAGCTGTATTCCATCCTGACGAAGGCAATCAGCATCGTTCCGAGCTCCATGGTCAACGAGGCGCTGACCTACTACACCACCGAGGCCGCAAGGCTCACCCCGCTGGATTTCATCGAGGATCATCTGCCCTTCCTCCTGGCTGTCACGGCAGCGCTGGCGCTGCTCATCCTGACGCTGCTGCTGCGGAGCGTCCGTGCGGAAAAAAAGGCCCGTGCGCTGATCGCCGCCACGGAGACCGACGGGCTGACGGGCCTTTACAACCGCGATTACTTCTTCCAGTACGCCAACCGCATGCGCCGGGAGGCCCCGGATACCCCGCGGGACGCCATCGTGCTGAACATCGAGCAGTTCCACTCCATCAACGCGCTCAACGGGCGGGAGGTCGGCGATCAGATCCTCCGCGTTCTGGGCAGCGAGATCGCGGCCGTGGCCGCCGACGGCGACGGGATCGCGGGCCGGTTCGGAGCGGATCGCTTCGATATCTACTGCAGTCCTGTCGCGGACTATACGGCACTTTTCAACCGGCTCCAGGGCCGGCTGGACAAGCTGGCGCCGAACGAGAGCATCCGCCTGCGCATGGGCGTGATGCCCTGGCAGCCGGAGCTGGAGCCGGTCGCCCAGTTCGACCGGGCCAGGACGGCGTGCAGCATGGCGCGAGGGCATTATAAGGAGCATATGATCGTCTTCGACGATAAGCTGCGGGAGCGCGAGCTGCTCGATCAGCGCCTGCTGAACGATCTGCGCCGCGCCCTGGACAACTACGAGTTCGAGGTCTACTATCAGCCGAAATACGACATCCGGGAGGAGCCGCCGCGGCTGGTGAGCGCGGAGGCGCTGGTCCGCTGGCAGCACCCGGAGCTGGGTATGATCACGCCGGACAGCTTCATCCCGCTGTTCGAGAGGAACGGGCGGATCAGCGAGCTTGACAAGTATGTCTGGGATCAGGCCGCCAGACAGATCGCCCGCTGGCGGGCGCACTACGGCGTCGTCGTCCCGGTCTCCGTCAATCTCTCCCCGATCGATGTGTTCGACCCGACCCTGATGGACACGCTGGACGGGATCCTGTCCGGGAATGAGCTGGAGCATGACATGCTGAAGCTGGAGGTCACGGAAACCGCCTATTCCGAAAACGCCGATCAGGTGATCCAGGTCGTGGAGTGCCTGCGGCGCAAGGGCTACACGGTGGAGATGGATGACTTCGGCACCGGCCGCTCCTCGCTGAGCATGCTGTCCGCCATGCCGGTGGACGTGCTGAAGATGGATCGAACCTTTATCCGTGACATCGAACGTGACGACAGGAATGTCCGGCTGGTGGCGCTGATCCTCGAAATCGCCAAAAGCCTGAACATCCCCGTGGTCGCCGAGGGCGTGGAGACGGAGGCCCAGATGCGGCTGCTGAAAGAGCTTGGCTGCCCCCTGGTGCAGGGGTACTACTTCTCCCGGCCTCTCCATCCCGCCGATTTTGAAGCCTCTCTGATCCAGAGTGCCGCGGATATCTGATCCCGCCGGTACGGCAGCAATTCCAGAAAGGAGATGTGCCCATGCACTCATTACGAACCAGAATAACGGTGATGACGGTATGCGTGATCCTCGCCTCCCTTATGATCGTTTCTGTCAGCAGTGTGTTCCTGATCCGGAAAACCGAGCACCGCAAAACCGATCAGCTCCTGCTGCTGCTGTGCGAATCGGGAGAGAGGAATCTCGACTACTATTTCACCAGTGTGCAGAAGTCCGTCCGGAACGTGGCGTCCTTTGCGGAGGCGGATCTGGATGGGACGGAGGACGTCAGGCTTGCCCGCCATGTGGAGCGCGTAAGAGAGTATTTCGACATCATGGCGTCGCGAACAAACGGGGTACTGACCTACTATTACCGCATCGACCCGGCGGTATCCGATACGGTGAAGGGCTTCTGGTACACCGATCTGGACGGCGAGGGCTTTGCGGAGCATGAGGTGACGGACATCACCCTCTATGACACGGAGGACACCTCCGGCCTCGTGTGGTTCACCGTTCCCAAATTCCGGGGCGAGGCCGTCTGGCTGCCGCCCTATATCACGGACAATCTGGATGTGCGCGTGATATCCTACAACGTTCCGATCTATTGGCGGGGCCAGTTTGTGGGCGTCGTGGGGATCGAGGTGGACTATTCCACCATGGCCGAGCAGGTGGACAGCATCCGGCTGTTCAGCAACGGCTACGCGTATGTGAGCGACGCGGAGGGGAAGCTGTTTTACCACCCCCGGATCGACGTCACCCGGCTCACCGAAGAGACCATGCCCGAGATCCCCGACGGCGCGGTGGGGGAAAGCACATTTCTGGAATACACCTTTGAGGGCGTGAGAAAAACATCGGCGTGGCTGCCCCTGAGCAATGGGATGCGCCTGAACGTCACGGTGCCCGACAGTGAGGCGGAGGGCGACTGGCGGGTTCTGATCTGGACCGTGGTGATCATCGCCGCCGCGGTGCTGGCGGCGTCCGGCGTTTTCGTCATGCTCTATATGAGACGCATCACAGGGCCGCTGGAGGAGCTGACCGAGGCGGCGGACAGGCTGGATCAGGGCAGCTACGATCTCACCCTGAGCTATAGCGGGGACGACGAGGTCGGTCGGCTGACGAGCACCTTCCAGCGGCTTGCCGGGCACATGAAGACCAACATCACCGACCTGAGCAAGCGGGCCTATGTGGACGCGCTGACCTCGGTCCGGAACAAGGGCGCCTATTCCGCCTATCTGGAGGAGCTGCAGACCCGCGTGGATTCCGCCGGCAGGCAGACGGCGTTCGCCATCGGCGTCTTTGACTGCGACAACCTGAAGCTCATCAACGACAGATTCGGGCACGACAAGGGCGATATCTATCTCAAGACGGCCAGCCGCCTGATCTGCCTGGTGTTCCAGCACAGCCCCGTGTTCCGTATCGGCGGGGACGAGTTCGCCGTGGTTCTGCAGAACGAGGATTACCGGAACCGGGACCGGCTGATTCACGAGTTTGAGATCGCCTCGGAAGAGAAGTGCGCCGCCGCGGAGAACGAATGGGAGCAGGTGCGGGTCACCCTGGGCATCGCGGTGTACGATCCCGCCCACGACCGCGCCGTGAACGATGTGATGCGCCGTGCGGACATGGCCATGTACGAGAACAAGCGCGAGAGGAAAAAAGCGGGCCGGACGCCGTTATCCATATCGGGAGGCTGAAATGAGTTCAACAGACAACGTCTCTATCCGGCGGGCTGCAGCGCTGCTGCTGTGCGCAATGCTTACGGCGCTCCTTCTGCTGCCGACGGCCGCCCGCGCCCAGAACAGGGTCGTCCGGGTCGGCTGGTACGAGTCCCCCTTCAACCAGACCGACGAGACGGGCCGGCGTTCCGGCTACGCCTATGAATATCAGCAGAAGATCGCCGCGTATACCGGCTGGACCTACGAGTATGTGATGGGGAGCTGGCCGGAGCTTCTTGAGATGCTCATGGACGGAAGGATCGACCTTCTGAGCGATGTATCCTATACCGAAGAGCGCACGGAGAGCATGCTGTTTTCCAGCCTTCCCATGGGCGAGGAGGATTACTATCTGTTTATCGCGCCGGAGAACCGGGAGATCTCCCCGGAGGACTACGCCACCTTCAACGGGAAAAGGGTGGGCGTGGACAAGGGCAGCGTGCAGACGGATTTCTTCCGCACATGGGCAGAGGCGAACGGCGTGCAGGCGGAGCTGGTGGAGATGACGGAGTCCCTGTCGGACGCCCTTGGTATGCTGCGCCGGGGCGTGATCGACATGTACATCGCGCTGGACGCCTATCTGGATATCGATGACGCCGTGCCAGTCTGCAAGATCGGCTCCTCCGAATACTACTTTGCGGTCAGCCGCAGCGCCTCCGATCTGCTGCCGGAGCTGAATACCGCCATGAGCCGTATTCGGGAGGAGAATCCGAACTTCAATCAGCAGCTGAACGAGAGGTACATAAAGGCCTCCGGTGTGAATCTCTTCCTCAGCGCCGAGGAGACGGCCTGGCTGGCCGATCACGGCGCCATCCGGGTCGGATATCAGGACAACTATATGGCCTTCTGCGCCAGTGATCCCGGGACGGGCGAGCTCACCGGCGCTCTGAAGGAGTATCTTCGGGTCGCCTCGGACTGCCTGGAGAACGCGCACCTGGACTTTCAGCCCGTCGCCTTCCCCACCGCCGCGGCCGCCATGGAGGCGATGAAGGCCGGAGAGGTGGACTGTGTCTTCCCCGCGAACCTCACGGATTACGACGGCGAGGTGGAGGGCTTCTTCATCACGCCGGCCCTGATGCGCACGGATATGTCCGCCGTGATCCGTGAGTCGGACCGGGAGGTTTTTTTCGAGAAACAGCGGATTGCGGTGGCGGTCAACGCGGGCAACCCCAACTATGATATGTTCCTGCTCGACCACTTCCCCGACTGGCGCACAATATATTACGAGGATACGCCGACCTGTCTGCGGGCCATTGCCGACGGACAGGCGGACTGCCTTCTGATCAGCAGCTACCGCTTTAACAACATCGCGGATCTGTGCCGGAAATACGATCTGGTCACCATGTCCACCGGCGTGGAGATGGACTACTGCTTTGCGGTAAACCGGGCGGATATCACCCTGTATTCCATCCTGAGCAAGATCACCTGTCTGGTTCCCGCGGCCACGGTGAACTCAGCGCTGTCCTTCTATTTCACGGAGGATGCGAAGCTCACCCCGTGGGATCTGCTCCGGCAGAATCTCGGCGTCGTGATCGCAGTCCTGGCGGGGATCGCGCTCGGTTATCTGCTGCTCGCGCTGCGCAGCGCCCGCACGGAGCGAAAGGCCGGGGCGAACCGGCAGCTTATCGCCGCCACGGAGACCGACGAGCTGACGGGGTTGTATACCCGGGGCTATTTCCATGAATATGCCGAGAGGCTCCACCGCGAGACCCCGGACAGGCCCATGGACGCCATCGCGCTGAACATCGAGCAGTTCCACGCCGTGAACGCCATGAAGGGTCAGAGCTTCGGCGATCAGGCTCTCCAGGTGCTGGGCCTTGAGATCACGGCCTTTCTGCGGGAAAACGGCGGCATCGCGACCCGGGAGGAGTCGGATCGTTTCACCCTGTACTGCCCCCACGAGGAGGACTGGCATCCGCTTCTGGAGCGCCTGCAGCGCGTTTTGGACACCCTCTCCCCCAATACCAGCATCCGGCTGCGCATGGGCGTGGCGCCCTGGCAGGAGGATACGGAGCCCCTGCGGCAGATCGAACAGGCGCGCACCGCCTGCGGTCTGGCCCAGGGGAACGTCAAGGAGCAACTGGTGGTGTTCGACGAGGCGCTGCGGGAGCGGGACGCCTTTGAGCGCCGCCTGCTGAACGATCTGCGCCGTGCGGTGGAGAACCGGGAGTTTGAGGTGCATTACCAGCCGAAGCTCGACATCCGGACGGAGCCGCCCCGGCTGAAGGGCGCCGAGGCGCTGGTACGCTGGCGGCATCCCGAGCTGGGGATGATCCAGCCCGACGATTTCATCCCCCTGCTGGAGCGCAGCGGTGAGATCGGCGTCGTGGACAAATATGTCTGGTCGGAGACGGCCCGGCAGGCGGCAGTCTGGAAAAAGGCCCGCGGGATCACTGTCCCGGTCTCCGTCAACCTCTCCCGCGTGGACGTGCTGGACGCGCTGCTGGAGAATGTGCTGGACGCGCTGCTGGAGGAAAACGGGCTGTCATACGGCGACCTGAGGCTGGAGATCACGGAATCGGCCTGCAGCGAAAACGGCGCGCAGATCATTGACGTCATCGAGCGCCTGCGCAGAAAGGGCTTTGCGATCGAGATGGACGACTTCGGCTCCGGCTGTTCCTCGCTGAATATGCTCTCCGCCATGCCCATCGATGTATTGAAGATGGATCGCGCCCTCGTCTCCGGCATCGAGCGCGAGGAAAAGGCTCTGCAGCTCGCGGAGCTGATCCTCGGGATTGCGGAAAGGCTGAGAATTCCCGTCATTGCCGAGGGCGTGGAGACCGCGGCACAGCTTCAGCTTCTGAAGCGGCTGGGCTGCACCCTGGCGCAGGGGTTCTATTTCTCCCCTCCCCTGCCCCCCGCGGAGTTTGAAGCGAAGTATTTGATACTGTTGCTTTGTTTCGTTACCGGGCGCAAAACCTTGGAAATGCTGCCGTTTTGAGGCGAATACAAAGTTCTTTTTGATACTTTTTCTTTCAAGAAAAAGTATGACCGGACGCGGCGAGACGCCTTCGCGGACGACAGAGGACGTCCGCGGGGCCGTCCGCAGCGATCCGCAAACGTAAAGATACGGTGGAAATCTGCAACGCGCAGGAGGATGGACCATGGAACTGTATCGTTTCACAGAAGACCAGCGCTCCACGCTGGAAAGCATGCGGGCGCCCGTTGCCATTTGCCAGCTCGTCGACAAACGGGCGATCCCCCTCATCCTCACCGACGGCTTCTGTGAGCTGTTCGGCTATGAAGACAGGGCCCAGGCCTATCGAGAGCTCGAATACGACATGCTGCTGGTGGTGCACCCGGACGACGCCGCCCGGGTCATGGAGCTCTCCGAACGCTTTGAGGCGGGGGCGGAGGTCTACGATATCATCACCCGCGCCCGTACCGGCGGGAAAGCCTACCGGGTCGTCCATGCCTGCGGCCGGCACATGGATATGGAGGACGGTGCGCGCCTCATCCATCTGTGGTACACGGACGAGGGCAGCACGGACGAAAACGGAGAGCCGGAGGCTGTGAAACAGGGGCGTCAGCTCAGCGACGCTCTCCGCGTGGAGAGTCTTCTCCGATCCAGCCTCTACGACCATCTCACCGGCCTGCCCAACATGACCTGCTTTTTCGACTTTGCCGAGGCCGGCAAGGCGGAGATTCTGGCGGGAGGCAGCCATGCCGCGATGCTGTACATCAACCTCGTCGGCATGAAATTCTTCAATGACAGGCACGGCTTTACCGAGGGGGACAAGCTGCTCCGATCCTTTGCGGTGCTGCTGGTGCATATCTTCGGCAGCGAGCGCTGCTGCCGCGCCTCCGCGGATCAGTTCCTCGTCTATGCCCCGGAGACCGGGCTTGATGAGCTTATGGGGCCGTTTTTCCGGGAATGCCGGGAATTGAACGGAGGCAATTCCCTTCCGGTGCGCGTGGGCATATACTCCACCCGGATGGGGGATGTGCCCGCCGCCACGGCCTGCGACCGGGCAAAGCTCGCCTGTGATTCCCTCCAGGGCACCTATGCCTCCGCCTACAGCTATTACCATGAGAAGCTCAGCAAGGACGCCAGGGATAAGCAGTATATCATCGAAAACCTTGATCGCGCTCTGGAGGAGCGCTGGATCGAGGTGTACTATCAGCCTATCGTGCGTGCGACGAACGGCCGGGTCTGTGACGAGGAGGCGCTGGCCCGGTGGAACGATCCCGTGAAGGGCTTTTTGTCCCCCGCGCTCTTCATCCCCTTTCTGGAGGAGGCCGGCCTCATCACCCGGCTGGATCTCTACATGCTGGATCGGGTGCTGGAGGATCTGAGGCTCATCGAGGAGGCGGGCCTCACCGTAGTCCCCCACTCGGTGAACCTGTCCCGGATGGATTTCAGCGCCTGCGACATCGTCGAGGAGGTTCGCCGACGGGTGGACGCCGCCGGCATCCCCCGGGCGATGATCACCATTGAGATCACGGAAAGCACCCTGGGCAGCGACTTCGAGTTCATTCGCGAGCAGGTAATCCGCTTCCGAAAGCTGGGCTTCCCCGTGTGGATGGACGACTTCGGCACCGGGTATTCCTCTCTGGACGTGCTGCAGAGCATCCGCTTCGACCTGCTCAAATTCGATATGCGGTTCATGCAGGATCTGGAGGCGGGGGAAAGCGGCAGGATCATCCTGTCGGAGCTTATGAAAATGGCCACCTCCCTGGGCATAGATACCCTGTGCGAGGGTGTGGAGACGGAGAGCCAGGTTCGGTTCCTCCGGGAGATCGGATGCTCCAAGCTGCAGGGATATTACTTCTGCCGGCCCATCCCCCCGGCTCAGATACTGGAGCGGTACAGGAACGGAACCCGGATCGGTTTCGAAAACCCGGCGGAATCCGGCTATTACGAGGCCATTGGCCGGGTGAACCTCTACGACTACGCCGTCATCGCCCAGGAGAATCTTGGCGATTTCCACCACTTCTTCAACATGCTTCCCATGGGTATCATCGAGGTTCGAGGGAAATCGACCCGCTTTGTGCGCAGCAATCAGAGCTATCGGGATTTCATCAAGCGATTCTTCGGCTTCGATCTGTCCTATGAGGGGTCTGACTTCACCCCCTATGGGGACGCGTTCATGCGCAATGTGGTAAAAACCTGCTGCGAGCAGGGGACGCGATCGTTCTATGACGAGAAGATGCCCGACGGCTCCGTCGTTCACTCCTTTGCCCGTCGGATCGGCATAAACCCGGTGGACGGGACGATCGCCGTGGCAATCGTCGTGCTCTCCATCACCGGGGAGGACGAGGGCACCACCTACGCGGAGATCGCGAGGGCTCTGGCGGCGGATTATTACAACCTCTATTACGTGGATACGGAGACGGATCGGTTCATCGAGTACAGCTCCTCTGCGGGCGACGAGGAGCTGGCCATGGAGCGGCACGGGGAGCGGTTCTTCCAGGAAGCCCGGGATGTCACCATGTCGCGCATTTATGAGGAGGATCGGGAGCGTTTTCTGGATCTTTTCACCAAGGAAAACATCCTGCGCGAGCTGGACGAACAGGGTATGTTCACCATCACCTACCGTCTGATCGATACCGGCGAGCCCCTCTACGTCAATATGAAGATCATGCGGATGCAGGACGGGCGTCATATTATCCTGGGCATCAGCCTCATCGACGCCCAGATGAAGCAGCAGGAGCTGATCGAACGGTTCCAGCGGGAAACGGCGGTGTATACAAGGCTCATGGCGCTCTCCGGGGACTATCTCATCCTCTACACGGTGAACCCCGTCACCAATCAGTATTTTGAATTCAGCGCCTCCCCCGAGTATGAGACCCTGGGTCTCGCCAAGACGGGCGAGGATTTCTTCCGGCAGGCGATCATCGACGGACGGAAGACGGTGTTTGCGGAGGATCTGCCCCTGTACGAGACCTGCATGACAAGGGAGAACATCCTGCGAAGGATAGAGAAAAACGGTGCGTTCCAGCTGCAATACCGCATACTGCTGGGCGGAATGCTGCGGTACGCGCTGCTGAAGATCGTTTCCATCAGCGAGCCGGAGGGCGAGCGGCTGATCGCCGGCGTGAGCCTGACCGACAAGCCTGTGGCCGACGGAGCCGACAACGCGCAAAACGGGACGGAGAGAGACGACGCGCAGACGGTGTTTCAGGCCCTTGCGGACAGCGTAGATCGGCCCTGCGCGGTGATCTCTGTCGAGAAGAATACGGACGTTCCGGCCGTCCGCATCGTGTGCGCCAACAGCGGGTTCAAAAACCTGACCCCCGCAGACGGCATGTATTATGACGGGATGTTGTATTACGACCACATGCCGAGGAATCCGAAATTCGAGGATTTTTGCTACCACGCCGCCATTCTGGGTGAGAGCGGGCATGTGTATGTGGAGCATCCCCTGGGCTGGATCGACCAGATGGTAATCCCGCTGAAGTCCGACAACGAGGCGCTGGGCTATTGCCAGTTCACCTTCGAGCTGACCGAAACCGTGGAACCCCGGCGTCTTGCCACCGTCTCGGTGGACGTGACGCAGTTCGCCGTCCGGTCGAGCCTCTATCTGATGTCTGCGGACGACTTCAAGGAGGGCGTTCGCAACGTGCTGCAGGAGGCGCTGGACATCTGCGGGGCGCACAACAGCCGTATTTTCCTCCTCGACCACGAGAACCGATCCTTCCAGATCTACTGCGAAGTCCGGAACTCCATGGGGATTCAGCGGAAAAACCGGGCTCTCAGCTATCATTTCATACTGGACTGGGAAAAATGCATCGGAGACAGCAACGCCCTGCTGCTGACCACGGCCCAGGATTTTGAAGATATCGGAAGGGTGGCTCCGGAATGGCTCCGCAATCTGCGCAGCTTTAACGTGCAGAGTCTTGTGCTGCTGCCTCTGCGCCGGAAAAAGAAGATATTCGGCTTTGTGGATTTCATAAACTTCGACACCCGGACGGCCTCAGTGGTCAAGGAGCTGGCGGAGCTCCTCACCGTGTATCTGGCCGTTGAGATCTCCAACCATCAGCTTATGGACAGGCTGGAGGAAATGAGCACCTCCGACGCGCTGACCGGCCTGAGAAACCGTGCGGCCCTGCTTCGCCGGATGGAAAGGATGGACTCGGGCAGCAGCTTCGGCGTCATCAATCTGGATCTCAACGGGCTCAAAATCGTGAACGACACCAAAGGGCACGACGCCGGAGACAGGCTGCTGGTGGCGGCGGCGGAGATGCTGAAGAAGATCTTTTATGCCCCCGATATCTTCCGCACCGGGGGCGACGAATTCATCGTACTCATTCCCGGGATCGCCAGGGAAAGCTTTGACATGAAGCTGGAGCGATTCCGTGCTGCCGCGGAGAAATACAGCGAGCCCAGCTTTGCCATAGGCGCGTTCTGGTCCGATGGGTCGGTGGAGCTTACGACGGCCTTCCGCCTGGCCGACAACGCGATGTACCAGAGCAAAAAGGAGCATTACCGCCGACACCCCGAGCAGCGCCGGACGTAAACAGGCGCCGGGCAGACGCCGGGAAACTGTGATATTGGCAGGGCTTGTTGTAACTGTTCCTGATTGCCGGAGTAATAATTGGCGAATAGTATAATAGTATAAAAGAGCTGCGGCTCCCCCGAAGGAGTCGCAGCTCTTTTCCTGCCCTGTTTACATCATTCCCGCAGTCCGCCGAATACCCCGCCGCCGAACGCCTGTTTCGTCCGCGCCCCTGCGGAGGTTCGGGCACTGTCGTCCGGTCTTTTCTGATCGGGCCGCGTTTCGCAGGGACATCCGCTCGGATCATCACGGGTTCCCGGCTGTCCGGTATGCCTCCGGGTCAAGCGTCACCGTCAGCGGCTCGATTTGACGCAGCTCGTCGATGACCTCATGCGTCTCGGGATTCCTGCCGTTTTTCATGGTATTGCTGTTCTGGCTCTTATACCACCGGACGTCGTTCAGAAGCTGCCCGGCGTCGTTAAACGCCTGCTCCTGCATGGCGACGCTGTACGCGGTGATCGTCTGTCTGGCCGCGTCGATGTCCCCGGACGCCGCCGCGTTTTCCAGAGCCTCCCGCATGCCCTGCGCCATGATCGCCTCGGCCTGACGCCAGTACGCCCGCACCGGCTGTCCGTAGATCTCATACGAGTCCCTCTCCACGCACAGCGTCGTGAGCTCCTTGAACCGGTAATAGGGATAGAGCGCCGTATCGAATATGCCGGCCTCCTCCGCGCTCTGGCTGCGGCTGTACGGCTCGCTGACGCTGAGGGCCGCGTTCGGCACCGGCACGAAGACGCCGTACACCGCCGGGCCGGTGCTCTCCCATGTGACGCAGGACAGCTCCGCCGGAAGCTCCGGGTAAATTTGGGCGATATGTACGCTCAGCGCCGTGTCCGTACCGATCACGCGGATATCGGTTCTGCCCGTCTCGTCGGGGCTGTACTCCGTCCCCTCGAAGCGGTTGCGCATCAGCTCCATCACATCCGTCAGGGACACCTTCCCCTCCGGGGCGAAGCACAGGGGATACAGCTCGTTTTTGTCATACGCCCCATACGATGAGGGGGCGAGGATGCTGTGCCCGATCCACGTCCGCCGGTGGGAATAATCGGTGGCGGTCTCCGGCCCGGAATAGGTCGCGAGAATATCCAGCTCCTGCCCATCCCCGTAGACCGCGAAGCCGTTCTCCGCCGCGAGGCTCTCGAGCGCCGGCGACAGGATCGCGTCCTCGTAATCCGACGCGTATTGCAGCGAGAACTCGTTGCCGAATACGCACACGGCGTCCGTCGGGAGCTTCACGGCGGCATACTGGTGCCCGTTGTACATCTCCACATACCACGCCTCCGACTGATCGGCGATCATGGCGATGTTGACCTCGCTGCTGCCGTAGGCGTCGATCAGGCCCAGCAGCGTCTCCACCGCCTGCCGGGCGTCGGCGCTCTGGCAGACGACGAGATCGACGGCGGTGAACTCCGTAAGCCCGTTTTCGACCAGCGGATCGGCGGCGAGGGCGGCGGCGTTTGAAAACGCGGTGATCGACATGACCATCGCGACGCCGCACTCGTTGGCGCACACCGTCGCGTCCTGTCCCAGTCCGTTCAGTGCGGTCGCGCTGTCCATCCACGGAGTCGAGGTGTATCGGTACGTCGTATCCGGCAGCGGCGCGAAAACGGTGGCGGCATTGTCCACCGGCATCGTCCGTCCGGGTACGTTTTCCACCCGCTCCGTGATCGTCACATAGTTTGCCCACACGGCCTGATAATCGTTCGACTTGGCAAGGAGCGTCGTCCCGTCCTCGCTGACGTCCCGCCCCACATACACCCCGGTGCACGCAAGCGCCCCGGTCGAGGGCAGGATAAACAGGGCCGCGAATACGACCGCGACCATACGCAGGATGCTTTTGTTTTTCATGTGTTCCTCCTCATACGCCGTACACGACGGCTGTGCTCATGGCAGGCCATTTTCCCATCATTTTACCGGGTTATTATAGCATCGATACTAATACTCCGCAACCCCCAAGGCGGTCAGATTTCACCCGCTGCGGCGCGAAAAACAGGGCATGCCCCGCGCCAGAAAACCGGCGGCTGTGTCACGTTTTTCGGTCTAACTGTGATATTCATAGTGAGAGCTCTCAAGAAGGAGGTCAGCCATGCGGAAGGAGTCAACGGAAGAGCAGGCCCTCGTGCTCATGGCGCGTGATGACAGCGGCGGGCTGCGGCTGCTCATGGAGCGCTATACCCCCTACGTCAGCACCGTCGTCTGCAACATCATCGGCCGGTACATGACGCCGCAGGATGTGGAGGAGGTCGTGTCCGACGTGTTCTGCGCCCTGTGGCGGAACCGGCACAAGGTACAGCCGGGGAAGGTTCGCGGCTATCTCGCGTGCATGGCCCGGGGCCACGCCATCAACCGGCTGCGTTCCTCGGGCCGAACGCCGGCGCTGGAGCTTGACGAGCTGGAGCTTTCGGTGGAAGGGCCTGAAGCCCGCGTGCTCGAGGAGGAACGGCGCAGAGCCGTACACGAGGCGATCGACGATATGCCCGCCGCGTGCAGGGAGGTATTTGTCCGCTACTATTTCTACTGTCAGGGCACGCCGGACATCGCGAGGGACATGGGCCTTCGCCCGGATACGGTTCGGCAGCGGCTGAAGCGCGGCCGGGACTGGCTGCAAAACATATTATCGGAAAGGGGTATCGACAATGCGTAAAGCACGCATCTCCGAGCTTATGGACGGCTACGGGGCCGAGGCATATCCCATGTCCGCGTCCCACGCCGCCGACGCCGGCCGCGTCGCGGCGCTGACCATGCGGAAGCTGGGGCTTGACGCGCCCGATCAGGGAGCGCCGACACACGCCATGAACGAACACACAAACGACGAACACACAAACGACGAACACGCAATTGACAAACACGTAATTGACAAACGCGCAATTGACAAACGCACTGTGACAGGGACGCGCCGCGCCGTACCCGATGACGGACGGGGCGTCCCGGAAAGGAACGCACACATGAAAAAGAAACGCCTCATCACCCTCGCGCTGGCGGCGGCGCTGACGCTGGCGCTGGGCATCGCGGCCTGCGCCGCGTGGAGCATCCACACCGCCCGTCAGAGTGAGCTGCGAGCCGAGCTGGGCGTCGGAGAGAACGACGCGTCCGGCTATGTGGAATACGACGTCTCCGGGGAGCCGGACGGCGGCCTCGTCCTGCTCTCCGCCGCGAGCGACGGCAGCGAGCAGCGCATCTATGTGAACATCTCCCCGATTTCGGAGGCGGAGGCCGGCGCGTACATGGATACGGTATGGTACGGCTGCCGCGTCGACGGAACGACCATCGGCGGGAACGCCGTGCCGGCGCTGCCGGTCGGAGAGGCTGTCGCCTCGGGAGAGATGAGCGCCTCGGTTCTGCGCAGCGCCTACGACGCCGAAACGCAGACCCTGACGCTGCAATGCTTCCTGGATGTGAATTCCGTTCTGCAGGCCATGCAGAGCCTCGGCACGGAGACCTTCCCGCTCTCCGTGCAGATGTACGCGGACGGCCTTCTGACCCGCTCCTTCGGGCCGGTATCCTTTGCGCTCACCGAAGAGCAGCTCCGGGTCTTTGATTTCGGTCACGCCCTTTACCATGACGAGGAGCTCAATAAAGATATCGAGCTGGTCGGACTGGATCTGACGCCGTTCGGCGCCGTATGGAAGGTGAATTACGAGGGAGCCGCCGAGCTGCAGGGCGGTAAATATACGGATTTTGAGCCGTACAGGCCCTGGTGCGAGCTGGAGGACAGGGTGATGCGGGAGGCGGAGATCATATTCTCCGACGGCACGGTGTTTTCCACCGGCGCTTCCCTGAGCAGCTGCTATGAAAACGGCACCGTAAATCTCTGGATAAGCTGGCTCAAAGCGATCGACATCAGCGACGTACAGCGCATTGTGCTCGGTGATCTCGTGCTCTGGGAGGCATAATACACGCACCCGCAGGGCGGCCCCGGCTTCAGCCGGGGCCGCTTTTGTGCGCGCCGAACGCGGCGTCAACGGCGCGGCAGATATGTTATACTTTTCTCCGATTATTACTCCGGCAACAAAATAACCGCAAATTGTGCGCCATGCCGGTGTTTCCGGAGTAATAAATACCATGTCTTGCGGTTGCCGCATCTGCGGCGAGCAGGACGGCTTTGAATCACATTTTATCCATGCGGCTTCCTCTTCGAATATTTAATTGCCGCATTAATAAAAGCTTTGTTTCGTTACCGGGCACGAAGCCTTGAAAACGCTGACTTTTCGAAGCGAATACAAAGTTCTTTTTGATACTTTTTCTTTCAATAAAAAGTATTAATCCGGCAGGGTCACGGTGTAGTATTCCGCCGGCCGGCCGGCTGGGCCGTTGCCGACGCCGAAGACCAGCGCCGCGGCCTCGTCCGGGTCGATCACGCGGTTGAGCGTTCTGTCATACCGATAGGAGAACGGCTCCGCAAGCCCATCGTTGTCAACCTCCGGCCCGCCGCTGCCTCCGGCAAAAATACCGGTATATTCCGTACCGTCCTTCATGACGAGCTTCGCCAGAACGAACGGCTCAAGCTCCACAAACGCCTGTCCGTCCTCGTTGCAGAACGTGCCGTCGATGTTTGTCAGAGGCGGATACGCGAAATCAAGCCTCAGGCTGATCGGAGACAGCTTCACGCCTGTCAGCGTGATGCCGTAGAACAGCGGCTCGTTCAGCGTCCATTCCCGGACGGTCTCAGAGCCCTCCGCCGTCCACGTCAGCTCCCACGGCCCCTCCGCCGTCCATACTCTGTCATTCGGCGTACCGCCGATCGGGGCAACGCCGAGCCGGTCGACGACGATGGTGATTTCCTTACCGACAAGCATATCCGTCCGTGACAGCCCGCCAAAATAAACGTCGATCTCAAAGGAGCCGTCCTCCCGGATCGCGTGCGGGATGTATACGCCGTCCCCGTTTTGTTCCGCGGGCGTTCCGTCGCTGTATACGACGCCCTCCGCTTCCCACAGCAGGTCGTCATATACGCTGAATCCCCAGCCGTCCGCGTTCTCCCCGTCGATCGTCACGAGCGTCTGACCCGGCACGGGTATCTGCCCCTCCGGCACGTCCAGCCCCTCAACGCGTAGGGAAACAATGGCTGTCCCACCGTCAACAACCGCCTGCTCGAGACAAATCGTCACGCCGTCATGCGTGTCCGATACCGGAGGCCGGCTCACAAGCTCCGTTTCCTCCAGCGCGGCAAGCTCCCCGTCCGTGATGCGCAGAAGCCTCTGCAGGCCCGGACTCCACGACGGGTATGTCGCCGCCAGCGCCGTGCCGATGAACAGGACGGCAATGACCGCCGCGATGAGAATCGTCCGGCCGCTTTTCTTCATGGTATGATTGTTTCTCTGTTCCGCCATTTCCAGTACCTCCTGTACGGCTGTGTCGGAGGCATGGAGCGGCGCAAGCGCCTTTATGATCTTTTCTCTGTCAGTCATATTGATATGCCTCCGTCAGATAGTCCCTCAGGATGTCCCTTGCCCGGCGCAGCCGCGTCCCCACGGTGCCGGGCGGTACGCGGAGGATCTGAGCGATCTCCCCAATCGCGTAGCCCTCGTAGTAGTACAGCACGATCACGGCGCGGTATTTCGCGTCCAGCGCCATGATCGCCCGGAACAGGTCGCCGTAGTATCTGTCCTCGAAAACGAGCGTATCGGCGCAGTCGTCGATGCTCTCCGCCCGGTGCCTGGTCGAGCGCCAGAGCATCCGGCACTCGTTCGCCGCGACACGCAGAAGCCAGTTGCGGACGTGCTCGTCGCCGTCAAAGCGCTTATCGCTCCGATACAGCCGCAGGAGCGCGTTCTGCACCACGTCGTCGGCGTCGGCGCGGTTTTTCGTAAGACTGTATGCCAGCCGGAACACGGCGTCCTTGTACATTTCCGCAAGGCGGGTAAACTCTTCCCTTGTGAACATCCTGTCTCTCCTTGAAAGGCCCTTCACATGGAATATGCGCGGGAACGGGGATTTTTTTCATTGTCGCA
>CAJOFW010000024.1:0-1445 GCA_905234005.1 uncultured Oscillospiraceae bacterium | reverse complement strand
GCTCCGTTTCGTTACCGGGCGCAAAGCCTTGGAATTGCTGCC
This sequence comes from uncultured Oscillospiraceae bacterium, assembly GCA_905234005.1. Classification (GTDB taxonomy): domain Bacteria; phylum Bacillota; class Clostridia; order Oscillospirales; family Oscillospiraceae; genus CAJOIG01. Next base: position 1,403 of record CAJOFW010000024.1, on the reverse strand, counting down.
TTTTCGAGCGAATATAAAGTTCTTTTTGATACTTTTTCTTTCAAGAAAAAGTATCAATTATTCTCCGCCGCGCTTTTGTACGGGCCGGCGTCGGGGACGTCGATGGTGGCGCTCCGGATGACCGCGCCGCGCTGAACGATCGCTTCGTAGATCGGATCGCCGGCCTCGGCCGCCTCCTGGGAGGCGTACGCGGCATAGCCCGCGGCTCCGGCGAGGGGTTCATCCTCCACGGCCTTGCCGTCAACGGTGACGTCCAGACATTCGCCGAACCGGTAGGTGGGATAGGCGCAGTCGTGGATGTCGTTGTCCGCGAACACGGCCCCGATGCACAGGCTGAGCTGCGCCGCGCCGTAGCTGCACTCGTAGATCTCGTTGGCCTCCACATGGATGTTCAGACTGCCGGTCGCCTCGACGCCCCAGGTGCCGCAGCCGAAGAGGGCGCAGTCACGCACAAATACGTTCTCACAGCCGATGAAGTCCAGCACCGCCCCGGCGCACATGCCCGCGCCAAGGGTGTGACCGGCGGTCAGCCCGCTCACGGAGACGTTTTTGCAGTCGTCGAACCGGATCACGTCCGCGTACCGGGGCAGCGCCTCGACGCGAGTTGCCTCGCTCCCCGCGCCGACGACGGAAAAGTTCTCCACGCCCGTGATCACAAGGCCGGGGCCGTCGAACATATCGGCCCAGTAATAGTACTGGCCGCCGTAAGCGCCGTAATTATTCGCCGTGGACAGGTCGTAAAGCCCCTCGTCCAGATAGACGGTGGTGTCCGGCGCGATGGCGGCGAGGAATTCGTCCACGGTCGAGACGTGCACCTCGTACAGCCCGTCCGCGCCCCGCGTCCACTCAAGCTCGATCGTCTCCGGCTCGGCAAAGCCGGTGAAATCGACGTGCTTCAGCTCCATGGCGGCGAGATCGTCGTTTGACAGGGCGCTGCCGTCCGCGTCCACGGCGGGAGAGGTCCCGGCGGCGGCATAGACCGGGCAGTCGTCCCGGAACTCGCATCCGGACACGGTGATCGGGTCGCCCGTCACGTTGAGAACGGCGCCGGTGCCGTGCATGCTGTACATCGTGACCGTCTCGTTGTCCTCAAACAGCGTACCCAGCAGGTATACCTCCTGCGAGTAGTCCACAGATACAAGCTCCTCGGCGTAGTTGCCGTACACATGGCCGTCGACGATCGCCACGCCGTAGCAGCTCGCGATCCGAATCACCTGGAAAGCGGGGGACGTCTCGCCGTAACGGTTGCAGCAGTCGCGGAAGTCGCAGCCGTCGAACCGCACGTTCCGGCAGGAGGTCAGCCACGCCGCGCCGTTCGAGCACTCGTAAATGTCGGTATCCTTTACGAGGATATTCCGGCAGTTTTCCGCCTGGACGCCCAGCACGCCGCAGCCGTAGAGGGC
>CAJOFW010000023.1 GCA_905234005.1 uncultured Oscillospiraceae bacterium | reverse complement strand
TCGGTAACCAGTTGTGAATCCAAAGGAGGATATAGTCAAAACAAGGTTATTGGCAGATCATAAGACAGGCGGCGGCTCCTTATGGGGCCGCCCCTTTTTAGCTTCGGCTGCGCGGGCTTTTTTATCCCGCGCCGAAATTGCCTGTTGCCAATCGGCGCGGGATTTGGTACACTGGAATGGAAAAACACACCAAAGGAAACGATACCGTGAAAATTACCGTTGCGGGCGTGGGGTACGTGGGGCTTTCTCTCGCGGTGCTGCTCGCCCAGAAGCATGATGTGACCGCCGTCACCACGACCGCGGCCAAGGCGGAGCGGCTGAACGCCCTCCTCCCCACCCTCCGGGACGACGAAATCGAGCGCTTCTTCGCCGAGGCCCGGGAGGGCCGGCGCGTCCTGCGCCTTCATACGACGACCGACCGCGACGCCGCCTACGCGTCCGCCGACCTCGTCATCGTCGCCGCGCCGACCAATTACGACGACCGCCTCAACCACTTCGACACCTCCGCCGTCGAGGACGCGCTCACACGCGCCCGGCGGCTCAATCCGAACGCGCCGATCGTCATCAAGTCCACCGTCCCCGTCGGCTACACCGAGGCCGTGTGCGACCGGTTCGGCACGGACGATATCCTCTTCAGCCCGGAGTTTCTGCGCGAGTCCCGGGCGCTGTACGACAACCTCCACCCGAGCCGCATCGTCGTCGGCGCAAGGCCCGGCGCGGCGGATAAGGCGGAGGCGTTCGCCTCCCTCCTGCTTGACGCCGCCCTCGACGACGGCGTGAAGACCCTCGTCACCGGCCCGACCGAGGCCGAGGCGATCAAGCTCTTCTCCAACACCTACCTCGCCCTGCGCGTGTCCTACTTCAACGAGCTGGACACCTACGCCCAGACCAAGGGGCTTGACACCCGCCGGATCATCGAGGGCGTCTGCCTCGATCCCCGCATCGGCGGCGACTACAACAACCCCTCCTTCGGCTACGGCGGCTACTGCCTGCCCAAGGACACAAAGCAGCTCCTCGCCAATTACCGCGACGTGCCGCAGACGCTGATCGAGGCCGTCGTGAAGTCGAACGACGTCCGCAAGGACTTCATCGCCGACAGCGTCCTCGCCCTGTCGCCGCGCACCGTCGGCATCTTCCGCCTGACGATGAAATCCAACAGCGACAACTTCCGCGCCTCGTCCATTCAGGGCGTGATGCAGCGCATCAAGGCGCAGGGCGTGCCCGTGATCGTCTACGAGCCGACCCTCCCGGACGGGAGCGATTTCCACGGCAGCGCCGTCGTGAACGACCTCGCCCGCTTCAAGGCGTCGTGCGACGTCATCCTCGCCAACCGCTGCGACCCCGCCCTCGCCGACGCCGCCGACAAGGTCTACACCCGCGACCTGTTTCGCCGGGACTGATACTTTTTCCTGAAAGAAAAAGTATCCAAAAAGAACTCTGTATTCGCACGGAGGCCGCAAGCCCGGTAACGAAACCGGAGCTTTCATTCCCGAATCGCATTGGAAATACCGCAGGAGATTGAAACCATGCTCGAAAACGCCATCGCCCACGACTACATTGCCAGCTCCAGCCTCTGCGACGCGCAGGGGCTGCTCGGCGTGAAGTCGATCTTTGATATCTGCATGGATCTCGCGTCCGAGCACGCCCTGCGCCTCGGCGTCGGCTACGCCGATATGTCCGCGCACGGCTGCTACTGGCTCGCCATCCGCACCCGCGTGCGCCTGTACGGCCGCCCGGCCATGGACGCGGCGTTCACGGCGGAGACGTGGCCGGCCAAACCCGGCCGCGTGAAGCACGACCGCTTCTACCGCTTTGCACACGGCGGCGAGGTCTTCGCCGAGGGCCGCACCGAATGGGCCGTGCAGGACGTGACCACCGGCGCGATCGTGCGCAAAAACACCTACGGCTGGCCCGACGACCTCGTTGTCCGCGAGGAGACCGTCTGCGCGGAGCCGTTCACACTGTTTCGCGATATGACCCCGCCGCCCGAGGCCCCGGCGCTGACATACGCGGTGTCCTCCATGGACATCGACCTCGGCGGTCACATGAACAACGTCGCCTACATCCGCATGCTGCTCAGCTCGTTTACGACGGCGGAGCTTGCGGCGATGGACGTCGCCGAGCTTGAGATCTCCTACCGCCGCGCCTGCTACGAGGGCGAGACGCTGACCGTCCTGCGCCGCCGCGAGGCATACGGCTGGCTGTTTCAGGTCGTGAAGCCCGACGGCGAGACCGCCGTCCACGCCCGGCTCTGTCTGCGCGGCGCGTGACGCGGCGGGTTTCGCTTGCAATCGTGCCCCGTCGACGCTACAATGAACCCGGTGACTGCCAATGAAAAAACTGCTTTTGATCGTAAATCCCAACGCCGGCCGCGCCGGCTACCGCGACTGCCTGAGCGATGTGCTGTACACCATCGACCGGGGCGGGTGCCGCCCGACGGTCGTCTTCTCCCGGGCAAGCGGCGACATCCGCCGTCTCGCCGCGGAGGATGGGCCGGCCTATGACCGCGTCGTCTGCATGGGCGGCGACGGTACGCTCAGCGAGGCCGTGACCGGTCTCATGGGCCTTGCCCCCGGCGACCGGCCGGAGCTGGGCTATATCCCGATGGGCACCTCCAACGACTGCGCGACCAATCTCGGCCTCAGCCGCGATCCGGTCTACGCCGCGTACACCGCCGCCTGCGGAAGCCCGCTGCCGCTCGATGTGGGGCGCTTCAACGGGACGGAATACTTCACCTACGTCGCCGCGTTCGGCGCGTTCACGGAGGTGTCCTACGAGACGCCGCAGGATCAGAAAAACAGCCTCGGCTGGCTCGCCTACGCCCTCGACGCGCTGAACCGCGTCCCGAACCTCACGCACCGCATCTGCCGCATCGAGTACGACGGCGGCGTGCTCGAGGACGACTACATCTTCTGCGCGGTCGCAAACGCCACACGCTTCGGCGGCGGCATCTTCCACCTCTCGAGCAGCCACGGCGTATCGCTCAGCGACGGCCTGTTCGAGGTCATGCTCATCCGTACGCCGGAAACCATCCTCGAGCTTGGCCCGACGATCTCCGACGCGCTGAGCAACAATTTCACCGGCGAGTTCGTGTCCCTGCTGCACACGAAAAACGTCCGCTTCACGTTTCACGATCCGGTGTCGTGGACGCGTGACGGCGAGGACGGCGGCAAACACCGCGAGGTCGTATGCGAGAACCTGCCCCACGCCATCCGCGTGATGGTTCGGGACGATTTCGCGCAGGGGGTGTAAGCGTGCGTGTAATGGCCATCGACTACGGCGACGTTCGCACCGGCGTCGCCGTCTCGGACGCCCTCGGCATGATCGCGGGCGAGACGTTCACCGTCACCGAACGAAACCCCGAAGCCCTCGCGCAGAAGCTGACCGACGCCGCACGTGAACGAGGCGCGGAGCGGCTTGTGCTCGGTCTGCCGCGCAACATGGACGGCACCGAGGGCGAACGGGCGGAGAAATCCCGCGCTCTCGCGGGGCTGCTGCGCTCATGCGGCGCGCCGGAGGTCGTCCTCTGGGACGAACGGCGCACGACCGTCGACGCCCACCGTATCCTGCGCGAGAACGGGAAAAAGGAGAGGAAGCACAAAAACCTCGTGGACGCCGTCGCGGCGGCGCTGATTCTGGAGGGGTATCTGGGAAGTCTATGAGTATTCGCATCAGCAAGGCGCCCTTCGGCGCAACGGCGGCCGGTGAAGCCGTGACCGCCTGGACCATGGAGAACGACGGCGGCATGACCGTCCGTGTACTGGATTATGGCGGCGTGATCCAGTCGCTGACCGTCCCCGGCCGGGACGGCCGTCCCGTCGACGTCGCCCTCGGCTACGACGACATCGCCGGCTACGAGGCCGGAACGTGCTGTCACGGCGCCCTCGTCGGCCGCTTTGCCGGCCGCATCGGCGGAGCGGCGTACAGCATCGGCGGGCGGACGTACACGTTTTCAAAAAACGACGGGGAGAACCACCTCCACGGCACGTTTGAGCGGCGGTTATTCGACGCGTCGGTCGAGGACGGCTCTCTCGTCCTGCGGCTTGTGAGTCCCGACGGCGAGGGCGGTCACCCCGGCACGCTCCGCCTCACGGCGGCGTATACGCTCACGGAGGACAACGCCCTCGTCCTCGACTACCGCGCCGTCACCGACGCGGACACGCATATCAACATCACAAACCACAACTACTACAACCTCTCCGGCCACGCCGCCGGCGACGTCCTCGCCCACCGCCTGCGCATCGACGCCGACGCCGTGCTCGAGCTGGACGCCGGCAGCATCCCGACCGGACGGCTCTATCCCGTCGAGGGTACGGCGTTCGATTTCCGCACCGAGAAGGCCATCGGCGCCGATATCGGCGATGACAACGCGCTCCTTCGCGCCTGCGACGGCTACGATCACAGCTACGTTCTGCCGCGCAGAAGCTCATGCGACGGCCCGTGCGGCGAGCTGTACAGCCCTGACACCGGCGTCACGCTCACGTTCGGGACGACGCAGCCCGCGATGCACCTGTACACCGGTAACTTCCTCGAGACCGACGCGGCCCCTTACGGCAAGGGCGGCGTCCGCTATCCGCAGTATGGCGGCCTCGCCCTCGAGAGCCAGCACTTCCCCGACAGCCCGAACAAGCCCGATTTCCCGTCCACGCTCCTGCGTCCGGGCGAGGAATACCGCGAGACAACATTCTACCGCTTCGGCGTCCGGTGACGCCCGGTATTTGTTTTTGATAAGCTTCAGAAAAAAGTGTAATACTGTTCTCTAATTAAAAGATTTGTTTCGTTACCGGGCGTAAAGGCTCGGAAACGCAGTCTTTTCGAAGCGAATTCAAAGTTCTTAGGAAAAAGTATGAAACCCCCGGAAACAGCGAACCGTTTCCGGGGGTTTTGATTGTAAGGAATCCGCTGAGGCTCCGATCAGCGCTTGCTGAACTGGGGAGCGCGGCGGGCGGCCTTGAGGCCGTATTTTTTACGCTCCTTCATGCGCGGGTCGCGGGTCAGGAAGCCGGCGGCCTTGAGGGGGGCGCGATAGCTCTCGTCGACGAGGAGGAGAGCGCGGGCGATGCCGTGGCGGATGGCGCCGGCCTGACCGGTCACGCCGCCGCCGGAGACGGTCGCCTCGATGTCGACCTTGCCGGTCGTCTCGGTGGTGACGAGGGGCTGGCGGACGATGAGCTTCAGGGTCTCAAGCCCGAAGTAGTCGTCGATGCTGCGGCCGTTGATCGTGATAACGCCGGTGCCGCCGGGGATCAGATGCACGCGGGCGACGGAGGACTTACGACGGCCCGTGCCGTAGAGATAGGGTCTCCTGGACTGATAGGTAGCCATTAGTTATTTCCTCCTTCCACATAGACCTCGGGCTTCTGTGCCTGATGGATGTGCTCGGGGCCGCTGAAGACGCGCAGACGGGTGAGCTGACGCTTGGCCATCGCGTTCTTCTGGAGCATGCCGCGCACGGCAAGGCGCATGGCAAGCTCGGGCTTCTCACGCATGAGCTTGGAGTACTGCGTCTCGTGCAGGCCGCCGGGGTAGCCGGAGTGCGTGCGATAGTACTTCTGCTCGAGCTTCTTGCCGGTCAGGACAGCCTGGTCGGCGTTGATGACGATGACGAAATCACCGCAGTCGACGTGGGGCGTGTAGTCGACCTTGCGCTTGCCGCGCAGCAGGTCGGCGGCGATGACGGCGGTCTTGCCCAGGGGCTTGCCGGCGGCGTCGATCACGTACCACTTGCGGACGACTTCGGCAGGTTTGACCATAGTCGTGGACATGTTGTCTTCCTCCGAATATCTTGAAAAATAGGTTATAAACATTCTTGCCGCACCCCATACGGGGTGTGCGCTATTATGTTATACCACAGCGGCGGGTGGATGTCAACAGGGAAATCGATTTTGAAGTTGTTTGCTCCCATATGCTCGTGATATCTCCCGTTTTCTCCCGAATCCTCAAAACGGATTTAAAAAATCACCGGGATGACGTCCCGGTGATTTTGTGCGGTTGTCTGGATATGATCAGACCAGCTCGATCACGGCGATCTCCGCCGCGTCGCCGCGCCGATAGCCGACGCGGGTGATGCGCGTATAGCCGCCGCTGCGGTCGGCATACTTGACGGCCAGGTCGTCAAAAACCTTCTTGGCCACATCCTCACGGGTCAGGAAGCGGAGGGCGAGGCGATAGTTTGCCAGCCCCTTCTTCTTGCCCAGCGTGATCATCTTCTCGGCCAGGGGACGGATCTCCTTGGCGCGGGTGACCGTGGTTTCCATGCGACCGGTATCCAGCAGATCGGTTACCTGCTGGCGAAGCATCGCCATACGGGCTGCCGTCGGTTTGCCGAGCTTGCGTGTTCCGGGCATTGTCGTGTACCTCCAAATGTGAGTGTCGTATAGAACCGGGGGATCAGCGGTCGTCGTCGCTGGCGAGGGACAGGCCCATCATGGCCAGCTTCTGGATGACCTCCTCCAGTGATTTGCGTCCGAGGTTTCGGACCTTGATCATCTCGTCCTGCGTCTTGGAGACGAGATCCTCAACGGTGTTGATGTTCGCGCGCTTCAGGCAGTTGAAGCTGCGGACGGACAGGTCGAGCTCCTCGATCGTCATCTCCATGATCTTGTCCTTGACGGCCTCGGTCTTCTCGACGACGGTCGAGGCGGCGCTGATGGTCTGGGACAGGTCCATGAACAGCGTGAAGTGGTCGCAGAGGATCTTCGCGCCGAGGGAGACGGCGTCGCGGGGGGAGATGGTCTTGTCGGTCCAGATCTCGATCGTGAGCTTATCGTAGTCGGTCTGGTTGCCGACGCGCGTGTTCTCAACGGTGTAGTTTACCTTCAGGACGGGGGAGTATATGGAGTCTACAGGGATGACGCCCAGAATGGTCTGGGCAGGCTTGTTCTTCTCCGCCGGCACATAGCCCCGGCCCTGGGAGATCGTCAGCTCCATGGAGAGCGACGCCTCCGGGCCAAGCGTGGCAATGTGCATCTCGGGATTGAGTATCTCGACCTCGGCGTCGGCCTTGATGTCCCCGGCGGTGACGACGCACTCGCCGTTGGCCTCGATATAGACGGTCTTCGGGCCGTCGGTATGGAGGCGGGCGATGAGACCCTTCAGGTTCAGAATGATCTCGGGCACATCCTCCTTGACGCCGGGAATGGTTGAGAACTCGTGCTGCACGCCGGCGATCTTCACCGTCGTGACAGCCGTGCCGGGCAGCGAGCTGAGCAGAACACGCCTCAGGGAGTTGCCGAGCGTTGTGCCGTAGCCGCGCTCCAGCGGCTCCACCACAAACTTGCCGTAGCTCTCGTCGGACGGACTTTCCACACATTCGATACGCGGCTTTTCAATCTCGATCACAAATTATACCCTCCTTCAAAATGTTCGCGAGTGTTCGCTGTTGGTGTACAGCTTATCAGCTAGTGAGGGTCTTACTTGGAGTAGAGCTCGACGATAAGATGGTCCTCGACCTCAAAGTCTATATCATCCCTGGCAGGCAGCGCGACGACCTTGCCCCGCAGGGCGTTCTTCTCGCGCTCGAGCCACTTCGGTGCGGATACGAAACGATCCTCCTCCTTCATGGTCTTGAAGCGGCTGGCGGACGTGCTCTTCTCGCTGACGGCGATGACGTCGCCCACCTTGACCATGTAGGAGGGGATATTGACGCGGCGGCCGTTGACGGTGTAGTGGCCGTGGTTCACGAGCTGACGCGCCTCACGGCGGGTCGCGGCGAGACCGAGACGGTACACGACGTTGTCAAGACGGCGCTCGACAAGGCTCATCAGGTTGTCGCCGGTCTTGCCGGGCATCTTGGCGGCCTTCTCGTAGTAAGCGCGGAACTGCTTCTCAAGGACGCCGTAGACGAACTTGACCTTCTGCTTCTCGTTGAGCTGGAGGGCGTATTCGGATTTCTTCGTCCTTCTCTGCCCGCCGGGGTTGCGCATGGAGACGTTGGATTTCGCCTTACCGGTGTAACCCATGACGGCGGGGGAAATGCCCAGCGTGCGGCAACGCTTGAGCACGGGCTGCATATTTTTGGCCATTGGTTGTTTCCTCCCTTACATCAGACGCGGCGGCGCTTGGGCGGACGGCATCCGTTGTGGGGGATGGGCGTCACGTCCTTGATCATCGTGACCTCCAGGCCGGCGGTCTGGAGGGCGCGGATCGCGGCCTCACGACCGCTGCCGGGACCTTTGACGAACACCTCAACGGTCTTCAGGCCGTGCTCCATCGCCGCACGGGCGGCGGTCTCGGCCGCGGTGGCGGCGGCGAACGGCGTGGACTTGCGGCTGCCGCGGAAGCCCATTCCGCCGGCCGAGGCCCAGCTCAGGGCGTTGCCGTTCGTGTCGGTCACGGTGACCATGGTGTTGTTGAAGGAAGAGCTGATATGGACCTGGCCCTTCTCGATGTTCTTGCGTTCTCTGCGGCGGGTACGAACCTTCTTACCCTTCTGAGCAGCTGCCATTTGTCTCTTCCCTCCTTACTTCTTCTTATTGGCGATGGTGCGCTTCGGGCCCTTGCGGGTGCGGGCGTTTGTCTTCGTGCGCTGGCCGCGGACGGGCAGACCCTTGCGGTGACGCTGGCCGCGGTAGCAGCCGATCTCCATCAGGCGCTTGAGATCCATCGCGTTCTGCCGGCGGAGGTCGCCCTCCACGATGCAGTGGTTGCCGATGTAGTCGCGGAGCTTGGATTCATCGGCCTCGCTGAGGTCCTTGACGCGGGTGTCGGGGTCGACCCCGGTCTCTTCCAATATCTTCTTTGCGGATGTCCTGCCGATACCGTAGACATAGGTCAGGCCTATCTCAATACGCTTGTCCTTGGGCAGGTCAACGCCGGCGATTCGTGCCATCTTTCGCAATCAGTCCTTTCTTGAAGATAGGCTATCAGCCCTGTCTCTGCTTATGCTTCGGGTTCGGGCAGATGACCATCACCCGGCCATGGCGCTTAATGACCTTGCATTTTTCGCACATGGGCTTGACACTCGGCCTAACTTTCATGTTGTAAGCCTCCTTATAATCGTATGGTCAGAGTTACTTCGTACGCCAGGTAATACGGCCTCTTGTGAGGTCATAGGGTGACACCTGCACCGTGACCTTATCACCAGGAAGGATACGGATATAGTTCATACGAAGCTTGCCGGAGATATGCGCGAGGATGGTGTGGCCCTTGCCGATATCCACCTTGAACATCGTATTGGGCAGAGACTCCACCACTATGCCCTCCAGATCGATCACATCATCTTTAGCCAAGACGTCTTTCCTCCTTCGCGGCGGCGACCTGCGCCGCCAGTGCCAGTGTCTTCCTGATTCCACTGTCCCCGGCCGGGGCGTCTTCTCCCCTGCCGGTGACGCGTACATGTCTGGGGCTTTTCAGCTTTGGATTGTCAGTCCTTCGGTTCCTGCCGTCGCACAGAAGCAGCTTGCCGTCCCGCACGCCGACGACCATATACAGCCTTCCGCTGTCGTGTCCCGCGAGGGACACGACAGTGTCAAACGGCTTTGGGTCATTCATACAGATCCTCCGCGTAGGTGAGGATCTCCGGCTCGCCGTCGGTGATGAGGATGGTGTTCTCGTAGTGGGCCGCGAGCTTTCCGTCCTTCGTGACGACGGTCCAGCCGTCCTTCAGGACGTTTACCTCCCACGTACCCTGGGTCACCATCGGTTCGACGGCTATCGTCATGCCCTTTACGAGGCGGGGGCCTCTTCCGGGCGGGCCGAAATTCGGAACCTCGGGCGCCTCGTGCATCACGGAGCCTACGCCGTGGCCGACATAGTCGCGTACAATGCCGAAGCCGTTGTTCTCAACGTATTCCTGCACGGCGTGCGATATGTCGCCGATGCGATACCCCGCACGGGCGAATTTGATCCCCTCGAAAAAGCTCTGCCGGGTCACCCGGATGAGACGTGCCGCCTCCTCCGACGCCGTACCCGCAACGTAGGTGCCGGCGCAGTCGCCCACATAGCCCTTGTAGGTGGCGCCCACGTCCACGGAGACGATATCGCCGTCACGCAGGACGCGGCTGCCGGGGATGCCATGGATCACTTCCTCGTTCACCGACAGGCAAACGCTCGCCGGATAGCCGCCGTAGCCCAGAAAGGTGGGCTCGGCGCCCTGTTTACGAATGAAGCGGCGCACTTCGCGATCGATCTGACCAGTCGTGATGCCGGGGGCTACCATTTCCCGCGCCAAGGTGCGGGCAGCCGCGGTAATTCTTCCCGCCTGTCGCATGATCTCGATCTCACGCGGGGATTTGATCGTTATGGCGCTCATATCCCCAGTGCCTTGTATATCTCAGCCGTGGTCGCCTCGATGGTGGGCTGGTTCTCCACGGTTCTGAGCTTGCCGCGCTCACGATAGAACGCGAGAAGCGGCTCCGTCTGGGTGTGATAGGTTTCCAGACGGGCCTTTACGGTCTCGGGCGCGTCATCCTTGCGGATGGTGAGCGCCTGACCGCACATGTCGCACACGCCCTCCTGCTTCGGGGGGTTGTTCACGACGTGGAAGGAAGCGCCGCAGGCGACGCAGGTGCGCCGGCCTGCCATGCGTTCCACGATGGTGTCGTCGTCGACCTCGATATCGAGGGCGCAGTCGATCTCCACGCCCTGCTGCTCCATGGCCTCGGCCTGGGGGATCGTGCGGGGCACGCCGTCCAGGATGTAGCCGCTTTCGCATTCGGGGCCGTGGAGGGCCTCGGCGATGATGCCGATGATCACGTCGTCGGGGACGAGCGCGCCGGCGTCCATGAAGGACTTCGCCTTGAGGCCGATGGGCGTGCCGGCCTTGACGGCGGCACGGAGGATGTTTCCGGTGGAAATGGTGGGAACGCCGAGCTTTTTGGAGAGAATCTCCGCCTGCGTGCCCTTACCGGCGCCGGGAGCGCCGAGCATAATAAGCTTCATATCAGCGCCCTCCTCAGTCCAGGAAGCCCTTGTAGTGCCGCATCAGCATCTGGCTCTCGAGAGCCTGCACCGTCTCGAGCGCAACGCCGACCACGATGATGATCGAGGTGCCGCCGAGGGAGATGCCGATCTGCCGCGAGACGTTCGAGTATATGCTGATGATATACGGGACGGCGGCGATGATGCACAGATAGAGGCTGCCGAACAGGGTGATCTTGTTGAGAACCTTCTGGATGAACTGGCTCGTCGGCTTGCCGGGACGGTAGCCGGGGATGAAGCCGCCGTTCTTGCGGAGGTTGTTGGAGATCTCCACGGGGTTGAACTGGATCGTCGAGTAGAAGTAGCCGAAGAAGACGATCAGCAGCGCGTAGAAGATGACGTACGTCCAGGTGTTCGTCTGCTGGATATAGGAGCCGACCGGGCCGTTCCAGCCGAAGAGCTGCGCCATGGTGGCGGGCAGGCTCACGATGGACTGGGCGAAGATGACGGGCATAACGCCGGACATATTCACCTTCATGGGCAGGTGCGTGCTCTGGCCGCCGTACATCTTGCGGCCGACGACGCGCTTGGAGTACTGCACGGGGATGCGGCGCTCGGCGTCGTTCACGAAGACGATCAGGACGATCATGATGACCGCGCCGATCAGGAACAGGACGGCCTGCCACCACATCAGCGTACCGGCGCTGATGTTGGAGATCGAGGTGATGAACGCGGACGGGAAGCGGCTGACGATGCTCGAGAAGAGGATGATCGAGATGCCGTTGCCGATGCCGAATTCGGTGATCTGCTCGCCGAGCCACATGATGAGGGCGGAGCCGGCGGTGAAGGTCATGACGATGACGATACCGGCCCAGACGCCGCTGCCGTCGGCGGTCAGCAGGCTGTTGTTGCGGATCAGGACGTAGTAGGCAAAGCCCTGCAGGAGCGCGATGCCCACGGTGACGTAACGGGTGATGGAGGCGATCTTCTTGCGGCCCTCCTCGCCCTCGTCCTTGGACAGCCTCTCCAGATAGGGGATCGCCACGCAGAGAAGCTGGATGATGATCGACGCGTTGATGTACGGCTGTATGCTCAGCGCGAAGATCGTAGCCGAGGAGAACGCGCCGCCGGACATGACGTTGTACAGGCCGAGAACGGTGTTCTCGAGGGACTGGAAGTACTGCTGCAGGTACGACACGTTGACATACGGCACAGGAATGGCGTTGCCGACGCGGTACATGAGGACGATGAACAGCGTGAAGAGGATCTTCTTACGGATCTCCTCGATCTTCCATGCATTCGCGAATGTCTTAAGCAATTACACCACCTCAGCCTTTCCGCCCGCGGCCTCAATTTTTTCTTTGGCGGAAGCGGAGAAGGCCTTGGCACGAACCGTCAGCTTTTTGGTGAGCTCGCCGCCGCCGAGAATCTTGACGCCGTACTCGCACTTCGAGAGCACGCCGGTGTCAAGCAGTGTCTGCGCGTCGATCTCCGCGCCGTTTTCAAAGCGGTCGTTCAGTACGGATACGTTCACGGATTCGAGGGGCTTGGCGAAGATGTTGTTGAAGCCGCGCTTCGGAATGCGGCGGGACAGAGGCATCTGGCCGCCCTCGAAGCCGACGCGAACACCGCCGCCGCTGCGGGCCTTCTGACCCTTGTGGCCGCGGCCGCCCGTCTTGCCGTTGCCCGTGGCATAGCCACGGCCCTTGCGCCAGGCCGCCTTGCGGCTGCCGGGAGCGGGGGAAAGTTCATGAATTTCCATGGTGGCCCCTCCTTATTCTTCCGTGACCTTGACAAGGTAGCCGATCTGGGCGATCTTGCCGCGGGTCTGGGGGTTGTCGGGCTGCACGGTCTTGTTGCCGATCTTGCGCAGGCCGAGGGAAGCGGCGGTAGCGATGTGCTTGTCGTTACGGCCGTTCAGGCTCTTGACGAGCTCGATAGTGATCTTTTTATCCATGCCGCGCCTCCTTAACCCAGAATATCGCTGGGCGACTTGCCGCGGACGGCCGCGACCTGCTGCGCGTTGCGCAGGCTCAGAAGGCCCTGCATCGTCGCGGCCACGACGTTGCCGGGGTTGTTGCTGCGCAGGCACTTCGCACGGATATCGGAGATGCCGGCGGCCTCCATGACGGCACGCACGGCGCTGCCGGCGATGATGCCGGTACCGGGGGCGGCGGGCTTGAGCAGCACGCGGCCGGCGCCGAACTCGCCGATGACCTCATGGGGGATCGTGGTGCCCACGAGGGTGACGTTCGTGAGATTCTTCTTCGCGTCCTCGAGGCCCTTGCGGATGGCCTCGGAGACCTCGTTCGCCTTGCCGGTGCCATAGCCGACGCGGCCCTTGCCGTCGCCGACGACACAGAGCGCGGCGAAGCGCATGATGCGGCCGCCCTTGACCGTCTTGGCAACACGGTTGAGGGAAACTACTTTTTCCACGAATTCGGGAGCATCCTGCTCCTCGCGGCCGCGGCGCGGACGCCGGTCGTTGCGATCGTTCTGATATGCCATGATTTCGTTTCCTCCTCCCGTCAGAATTTCAGGCCGCCCTCACGGGCGCCGTCAGCGAGCTCCTGCACGCGGCCGTGATAGACATAGCCGCCGCGATCGAACACCACGGTGTCGATCCCCTTGGCGAGGGCGCGCTCGGCCACGAGCTGGCCGACCTTGCGGGCGCCCTCCTTGTTGGAGCCGGAGCCATCGAAGCCCTTCTCGTTGCTCGCGGCGGCGACAAGCGTATTGCCGGCCACGTCGTCGATGATCTGGGCGTAGATGTGTTTCTCGCTGCGGAATACGGACAGACGCGGACGCTCGGGCGTGCCGCTGATCTTAAAGCGCATTCTCTTGTGACGTCTGTCGCGCTTAGCTCTTGTATTGGGTCTTGAAACCATTTTTCAGCACACCTCCTCTTACTTGGCGCCGGTCTTGCCTTCCTTGCGGATGATGACCTCGTCGGCGTACTTGATGCCCTTGCCCTTATACGGCTCGGGGGGACGGACGCCGCGGATCTCGGCCGCAAACTGGCCTACCTTCTGTTTGTCGATACCCTTTACGATGATCTGGTTGGGGTTGGGAACCTCCGTCTGCACATCGTCGTTGTCGGGGACGTTCACGGGATGGCTGTAGCCGACGTTCAGGACGAGGTTATTGCCCTCCTTCGAGGCGCGATAGCCGACGCCGTTGATCTCGAGCGTCTTCGTGAAGCCGGCGGTGACGCCGACGACCATGTTGTTCACGAGCGTACGGGTCAGGCCGTGCAGGGAGCGGTTCATGGAGTCGTCGTTCGGCCGGGCGACAGTCAGGACGCCGGCGTCCACGCTGATTTCCATCGCGGGGGACACAGCCTGCGTCAGCTCGCCCTTCGGGCCTTTGACGGTGATGACGTTGCCGTCGGCGACCGTGATCTCAACGCCGGCGGGGACGGTGATGGGAGCTCTACCGATTCTTGACATAACGCGGCCCTCCCTTACCAGACGAACGCAAGGACCTCGCCGCCGACGTGAAGCTTGCGGGCTTCCTTGTCGGTCATGACGCCCTTGGAGGTGGAGATGATGGCGATGCCCAGGCCGCGCAGGACGCGGGGGAGCTCGTCAGCCCCGGCATAGACGCGCAGACCGGGCTTCGAAACACGGCGAAGACCGGTGATCGCTTTCTCCTTGCCGGGGAGGTATTTCAGTGTGATGCGGATGATGCCCTGCGTGCCGTCGTCGACGATCTGATAGCTCTTGATGTAGCCTTCGTTCAAGAGGATCTCGGCGATGGATTTCTTCATCCGTGACGCGGGCACGTCCACGGTTTCATGCTTGGCCGTACCGGCGTTGCGGATGCGGGTCAGCATATCTGCGATGGGGTCGGTGATTTGCATGGTTGGTTTCCTCCTTCATTCAGAGTTACCGCGGTTTGCGGTGTTGCCCATGAGGTTCCGGGGCAATAGGCGACACGCCGATTGCGCTCGGCCTTTCATGGGTTTTACATATTTCCGCCCCGGGCCGGAAACCGGCCCAGGGTTACGGACGAAAAGTAAGCCATTGCTTCGCAGGGAATTTGTCATCAGGCTAAGTCGAGGAGGCGACAGCGTACAAAAGTACGCCGAGCCGACGAGACGACGCCAGACGCAAAATTACCAAGAAGCCTTGCGAACGCCGGGGATTTGGCCTTTATACGCCAGGTTGCGGAAGCAGATGCGGCAGATGCCGTAGTCGCGCAGATACGCGTGCGGGCGGCCGCAGATCTTGCAGCGGTTGTACTTGCGGGTCGTGAACTTCGCGGGACGCTGCTGCTTGAGCTTCATAGAGAGTTTAGCCATGTTTCATATCCTCCTTAACCGGCAAACGGAGCGCCCATCAGACGCAGGAACTCGCGGGCCTCCTCGTCGGTGGCGGCCGTGGTGCAGATGGCGATGTTCATGCCGCGCAGCTTCTCGATCTTATCGTAGTCGATCTCCGGGAAGATGATCTGCTCCTTGAGGCCAAGGGAATAGTTGCCGCGGCCGTCGAACGGACGCGGGGCAGCGCCACGTTGAACAGGCGATCGAGGAACTCCCACATACGATCCTGACGGAGCGTGACCTTCACGCCGACCTTCATGCCCTCGCGGAGCTTGAAGTTCGCGATGGACTTCTTCGCGGTCGTGGCGACGGCCTTCTGGCCGGTCAGGGCGGTGATCTCCTTGATGACGTTGTCGAGCGCCTTCGCGTTGTCCTTGCAGTCGCCGCAGCCGACGGACACGACGATCTTGTCGAGGCGGGGGATCTGCATGGAGGACTTGTACTGGAACTTCTGCATCAGGGCAGGAGCGACCTCATTCTGATACATCTCTTTCAATCTGGTCATTGCGTCCTACCTCCTTACACTTCCGCGCCGCACTTCTTGCAGACGCGGACTCTCTTGCCGTCCTTCTCGGCCTTGCCGACACGCGTGGCCTTGCCGCACTTCGGGCAGACGAGCTGAACCTTGCTCACATAGATCGGGGTCTCCATCTTGATGATGCCGCCCTCCTCCTGCTGGCTGCGGGCCTTCTGGTGCCTGGTGGCGACGTTGACGCCGGCCACGGTGACCTTCATGCCCTTCGGGTCAGCGGTGAGGACCTTCCCCTGCTTGCCCTTGTCCTTGCCGGACAGGACGACGACGGTATCGTCTTTACGAATCTTCATACATCCGGCCTCCTCAAATTACTTCGGGAGCGAGGGACAGGATCTTCATGTAATCCTTGTCGCGCAGCTCACGAGCGACCGGTCCAAAAATGCGGGTGCCGGTGGGGTTGCCGTCCTCGCGGATGAGGACGGCGGCGTTCTCGTCGAAGCGGACATACGTGCCGTCGGCGCGGCGGACGCCGCGGGCGGAACGGACGATGACGGCCTTGACGACGTCGCCCTTCTTGACGGAGCCGCCGGGCGCCGCCTTGCGCACGGACGCGACGACCACGTCGCCGATGTTGCCGTACTTGCGCTTGGAGCCGCCGAGGACGCGGATCGTCTTGATCTCCTTGGCGCCGGTGTTGTCGGCAACCTTCAGATAGGATTCAGGCTGTATCATTTCGACGCCTCCTTACTTCGCTTTTTCGATGATCTCGACCACGCGCCAGCGCTTATCCCTGGACAGCGGGCGGGTCTCCATCACGCGGACGCGATCGCCGATGCCGCACTCGTTGTTCTCGTCGTGCGCCTTCAGGCGGTAGGTGCGTCCGATGATTTTCTTATAGGTCTTGTGGGCCACGCGATCCTCTACGATCACGACGACAGTCTTATCCATTTTGTCGGAGACGACCTTGCCCACGCGGGTCTTACGGGAAGATGTTCTTACTTCGCTCATCTCTTAGGCCTCCTTCTTCTCGCGGATGACGGTCTTGACCCGGGCGATATCCCGGCGGACGGCGGGGATCTTGAGGGGGTTGTCAAGATGATTGGTCGCGTGCTGCATACGGAGCATGAACAGATCCTTCTTCAGCTCGCCGAGCCGGGCCTCCAGCTCGTCCACAGACAGGGAGCGTATCTCTTCAGCCTTCATCTGCTTCGCCTCCAGTCTCCTCGGCCGCTTTCTCACGGGCGATGAATTTTGTCTTGCAGGGCAGCTTGTGGCTGGCAAGGCGGATGGCCTCACGCGCCACGGCCTCGTCGACGCCGGCGACCTCGAACAGGACGCGGCCGGGCTTGACGACGGCTACCCAGTACTCGGGGGAGCCTTTACCGGAACCCATGCGGGTCTCGGCGGGCTTCTTGGTGACGGGCTTGTCGGGGAAGATCTTGATCCAGACCTTGCCGCCACGCTTCATATAACGGTTCATGGCGACACGGGCGGCCTCGATCTGGTTCGCGGTGATCCAGCAGGGCTCGGTGGCCACGATGCCGTAATCGCCGTAGGCGAGGAAGTTGCCACGGCTGGCCTTACCGCGCATGCGGCCTCTCTGGACGCGGCGGTATTTCACACGTTTGGGCATCAGCATTATGCGTCGCCTCCTTCCTTCGGCGCGGCGGGCGCCGTGGTCTGGGCGGGACGGGCGCTCTGGCTGCCGCGGTTGTCGCGGTTGTAGCCGCCGCTCTGGCGGTTGTCGCGGTTGTAGCCGCCGCCCTGGCGGTTATCGCGGTTGTAGCCGCCGCGGCCGCGGCCGCGGTTGTCGCGGCGGTCACGACGGTTGTCGCGGCGGTTCATATCCATGACACGCGGGGTCGTGCGCAGGCTGGTGGTGAGGATCTCACCCTTGTAGATCCAGACCTTGACGCCGACGCGGCCGTAGGTCGTGGCGGCCTCCGCGAAGCCGTAGTCGATGTCGGCGCGGATGGTCTGCAGGGGGATGGTGCCCTCGTGATAGCTCTCGGAGCGGGCGATCTCAGCGCCGCCGAGACGGCCGGCGCACATGACCTTGATGCCCTTCGCGCCCATGCGCATGGCACGGCTGATGGCGTTCTTCATGGCGCGGCGGAAGCCGATGCGCTTCTCGAGCTGGGCGGCGATGTTCTCCGCGACGAGCTGCGCGTTCGTGTCGGGGGTGCGAACCTCGACGATGGAGAGGGCGACGGGCTTGCCGATCATCTTCTCGACCGTGAGGCGGATGCGCTCGATCTCCTGGCCGCCCTTGCCGATGACGACGCCGGGACGGGCGCAGTGGATGAAGATGCGGACCTTCGCGCTGTCGCGCTCGATCTCGATGGTGGGAACGCCGGCGGAGTACAGGGTCTTCTTCAGATACTGGCGGATCTTGTAGTCCTCGACGACGAGATCGCCCACCTTGTCAGGACGTGCGTACCAACGGGAGTCCCAATCTTTGATAACGCCCACGCGCATACCGTGGGGATGAACCTTCTGTCCCATAAGTCTCTGCCTCCTCCCTTATTCTTTCTCAGCCACGGTCAGCGTGATGTGGCTGGTGCGCTTGTTGATGCGGAACATACGGCCGTGGGCGCGGGGCTGGCCACGCTTGAGCGTGGGGCCGGCGCAGGCGATGCACTCGGTCACGACGAGATTCTCGGGATCCATCTCGTAGTTGTTCTCGGCGTTGGCGCAGGCGCTCTTGAGGAGCTTCATGAGCGGCTCGCTCGCGGCCTTCGGGGTGTTCGCGAGGATGGCGGCGGCAAGCTTCGTGTCCTTGCCCTTGATCAGCTCGCAGACGATCTGCACCTTACGGGGTGAGATGCGGATATATTTCGCTTTCGCCGTAGCGGTTCTGATTTCTTCCATGACTGGCCCCCCTTATCTGGTCTTGCTGCCGGCGTGACCGCGGAAGGTGCGCGTCGGAGCAAACTCGCCCAGCTTGTGGCCGACCATGTCCTCGGTGACATACACGGGAACGTGACGGCGGCCGTCGTGGACGGCGATGGTGTGGCCTACGAAGGACGGGAAAATGGTGCTTGCACGGCTCCAGGTCTTCAGGACCTTCTTTTCGCCGGCCTTGTTGAGCTCCTCCACGCGCTTGTACAGCTCGGGTGCTACAAACGGGCCTTTCTTGATGCTTCTGCTCATTACGTTCCCTCCTTATTTGGCGTTGCGGCGCTTGACGATGAACTTGTCGGAGCGGTTCTTCTTCTTGCGCGTCTTGTAGCCGAGTGTCGGCTTGCCCCAGGGAGTCACGGGGCCGGGACGGCCGACCGGGCTCTTGCCCTCGCCGCCGCCGTGGGGGTGATCCACCGGGTTCATGACGGAGCCGCGAACCGTGGGCCGCCAGCCCATGTGGCGCTTGCGGCCGGCCTTGCCGAGGGAGATGTTCGCGTGGTCGGCGTTGCCGACGGAGCCGACGGTCGCCTTGCAGTCAAGACGGATCTTGCGCATCTCGCCGGACGGCAGACGCACGGTGGCGAGGGAGCCCTCCTTCGCCATGAGCTGGGCGGCGTTGCCGGCGCCGCGCACGAGCTGGGCGCCCTTGCCGGGGTACATCTCGATGTTGTGGATGACCGTACCGACGGGGATGTTCGTCAGAGGCAGGCAGTTGCCGGGCTTGATATCGGCGTTCGGGCCGGATTCGACCGTGTCGCCGGCCTTCACGCCGGCGGGCGCGATGATATAGCTCTTCGCGCCGTCCTCGTACTGGAGGAGGGCGATGAACGCGGAGCGGTTGGGGTCGTACTCGAGGCGGAGCACCGTGGCGACGCCCTCACGGGAGCGCTTCCAGTCGATGACGCGGTACTTCTGCTTGTTGCCGCCGCCCTGGTGACGGACGGTGATGCGTCCGTAGGCGTTGCGGCCGGCGTGCTTTTTGAGGCTCTCGGTCAGGCTGCGCTCGGGACGGACGTGCTTCTCGACGCCCTCGAAGCCGGACACCGTCATGTGACGGCGGGACGGCGTTACGGGCTTGTAAGTTTTAATAGCCATTTATCTCTTCCTCCCTTACGCCATGCCCTCAAAGAGCTCGATGTTCTTCGAGTCGGCGGAGAGCTTCACGACGGCCTTCTTCCAGTCGGCGCTCTTGCCGGCGGGATAGCGGCCCTGCTGGCGCTTCTTGCCGCGCACGTGGGTCGTGGTGACCTTGATGACGGTCACGCCGAAAATCTCCTCGACAGCCTTGCGGATCTCGATCTTGTTGGCGTCGGGCGCGACCTTGAAGGCATACTTCTTGATGTCCAGATCCTCCATGGACTGCTCGGTGATGACCGGAGCCAGGATCACGTCATAGGCGGATTTCATCAGGCGAATACCTCCTCTATCTTCTGGACCGCCGCCTTGTCCACCACGAGGGTGCCGCCGCAGAGGATCGTGTACGGGGAGATGATCTTCGCGGTGGTGACGGACACGCCGGCGATGTTGCGGGCGGACTTCAGGACCGCCTCGTCCACCTCATCGGTGATGACGAGGGCCTTGCCGGCGACGCCGGCGGCGTCCAGGAACTTCTTGAACGTCCTGGTCTTGATCTCGTCCATGTGCAGGCCGTCGACAACGATGATCTTGTCCTCGGCCGCCTTGCTCGAGAGGGCGCTGCGGAGCGCGAGACGCTTTGTCTTCTTCGTGAGGCTGTAGCTGTAATCGCGGGGCTTCGGCGCGAACGCGACGCCGCCGTGACGCCACACCGGGGAACCGGCGTAGCCGGCGCGGGCGCGGCCCGTGCCCTTCTGACGCCAGGGCTTCTTGGTGGTGTAGGAGACCTCGCCCTTCGTGAGAGCGCTCTGCGTCCCCTGACGCTGGTTGGCCAGGTAGTTGACTACGCTGGCATGCATAACCGGCTCGTTCGGCTCGATGCCGAAGACGGCCTCGGAGAGCTCGTACTCGCCGATACGCTCGCCGGCCATATTGACCATTTTCGCTTTAGGCATAACGATATCTCCTTTCTATCAGCGGGTACGCGCAGACGCCTTCTGCGGGTTGCGTCCGGAAGCCTTCTGCGGGTTGACGCTGACCGCCGTGGCGGCCTTCTTCTCGAAGATCTTCTTGACGGTGGACTTGATGTAGACGATGCCGCCCTTGGGGCCGGGCACCGCGCCGCGCAGGACGATCATGTTCATCTCGGGATCGACCTTGACGACGTCAAGATTCTGCACCGTGACCTGCTCAACGCCCATGTGGCCGGCGCCGATCTTGCCCTTGAAGATACGGGAGGGATCGGTCGAGGAGCCCATGGAACCGGCGTGACGGTGAACGGGGCCGCCGCCGTGGGTCATCGGGGTGCGCTGGGCGCCCCAGCGCTTGATAACGCCGGCGTAGCCCTTGCCCTTGCTGATGCCGGTGACGTCGACGTGGTCGCCCTCGGCGAAGACGTCCGCCTTCAGGATGTCGCCGACGTTCATGGAGGCGGCGTCGTCCAGACGGAACTCGTGCAGGTATTTCCTGGGGTCGACCCCGGCCTTGGCGAAATGGCCCTTCTCCGGCTTGGTCAGTTTGCGCTCGGCGATGTCCTCAAAGCCGAGCTGAACGGCGTCGTAGCCTTCCTTCTCGGCGGTCTTCTTCTGCGCGACCACACAGGGGCCGGCCTCGATGACCGTCACGGGAACGACCTTGCCCGCCTCGTCGAAGATCTGCGTCATGCCGATCTTCTTGCCAATGATGGCTTTCTTCATTGCTTTCCTCCTTCGGTTATTGGTTGGGCGGCCGGTAACGGCGACCGCGCAACATGACCCGTCTGCCCTTTAAGCAGACTATTGGTTAACCGGCGACTGCCGGGTGCCAACGGTAATATAAAAGGTATCCTGCGGCCCGACCGCGATCACAGCTTGATCTCGATCTCGACGCCGGCGGGAAGCTCCAGATTCATCAGGGCCTCGACCGTCTTCTGGGTCGGGCTTACGATGTCGATAAGGCGCTTGTGCGTGCGGCGCTCGAACTGCTCGCGGCTGTCCTTGTACTTGTGGACGGCGCGCAGGATCGTGACGACCTCCTTCTGCGTAGGCAGGGGGATGGGGCCGGAGACCTTCGCTTCGGTGCGCTTCGCGGTCTCGACGATGGTTTCGGCGGCCTTGTCGATGAGCTGGTGATCGTAGGCCTTGAGGCGGATGCGGATCATTTTCTTCGCTGCCATGTGATTTCCTCCAATGATGTTGTACGAGTTTTACGTGTTCCCGTACGGTACCCGGTTATTTCTGTACACTGAACCGTGCGTATCAGACCCCGTCTCAAAAAAACAACCCGGCTGAGCCGGTTTGGATTGTCCGGGCGATATACGCGGCACGGAAATGCGCCGGGCCCGTCCGATTTCGGCGTGCTGGAAGGCGGTATGACCGGTTTTGCGATGAACCGCCGGTTTTGCGTCTCCGGCACACCCGGACATGCTCCGCGGAAGTTCCCGCCCGTCGGCGCAATCTCCCGCTTCAACGCGTGCACGGTATCCCCCGTCGGGGATACGCGCTCTGATAGATTAACAAAAATCCCTCTCGTTGTCAAGAGGGATTTGATGGGCGATACGCGGTTTTGGAAAAAAATCGGGGTTCTTCGGGTATTTTTATCCACGCTCCCGGGTGTTTGTTGTCTATTCCATCACGAACGGGTGCGGCAGGAGCTGGCTGAGGCGGTAGCTGACATAGCGTCCGCCGGAGCGGGTGCACAGCACCTCCATGCTGCCGTTCGCGCAGAACTCGCTCAGCACCTGACGGCACTCGCCGCAGGGCAGGCAGTACGTCTCCCCCTCGCCGTAGACCGCGATGCGTACGAAGCGGCGGCGGCCCTCGCTCACGGCCTTGACGATCGCCGCGCGCTCGGCGCAGATCGTCGCGCCGAGGGCCGCGTTTTCGACGTTGCAGCCCGTGAAGACCGAGCCGTCGGCGCACTCGAGCGCCGCGCCCACCGGAAAATGCGAGTACGGCACATAGGCGTTTTTCGCCGCGTCCCGCGCCATATTGAGAAGCTCACGATCAGTCATATGGTTGTCCCCCTGTTTGCGGGCGACCCGTCGGCCCGCGTGATGTTTGTTGTAGAGTCGTGCCGCGCCATCGGAAACGGGGTTTGGCGCTCGGCGCCCCTCCGTTCCGGGCGTATCCGGCTGTCAGCTTATATCGACCGTCCAGTTCTGCATATCGTAGAAGATGTTGTCCTGCGTCGGGTTGAGTCCGGACAGCACGCCGCGGTGATACAGCACCTCGCTCTTCTCGAAGCAGATCGGCGTGATATAGGCGTTTTCGCCGAGATACTCGTACAGCGTCTCCAGGCTCTCGTCCCGGGTCTCGCTGTCGCTCGACAGCGCGGAATAGAGCAGCGTGTCGAGCTGCATATCCCACACGTCGCCGTAGTTGAGGCCGCCGGAGGACGACAGCAGCAGACGCAGATCCCAGTCCCCGCACAGCCGCACCTCGGCATAGTATACGTCAAAATCGCCGTCATCCAGCGCGTCGACGTAGTCGTCGTAGCCAAGCTCGCGCAGCGTCACATCGAAGCCGTAGTCCTCGAGCTTTTTTGCGATGCTCCGCGCCGAGGCGACCTTGACGGAGCTGTCCGAGCAGGCGACGAAGCTGATGCGCAGCGGCCGTCCGTTCAGCTCGAGGACGCCGTCCTCGTCGGTATCGGCCGCGCCCAGCGCCTCGAGCGCGGCGCGGAAGCCGGAATCGGAATACTCGAGCGACCTTGCGAACTGCTCCGGGTACAGCGGGCTTTGCGGCGATATCGGCGCCGTCGCGGCGAGGGCGGCGCCCTCCATCACGTCGGATACGACGGTCGCCCGGTCGATCGCGTATGTCATGATCCGGCGCAGATCGCCGTTCGAGAACACGCCGCTGTTCATGTTGTACGCGAGGTAATGCATACTGGAGGTGTTGACGTACTTGACGATGTCCGTGCTGGAATAGCCGAGACTCGCCATGCCGTTCGGGTCGTTGATGACGAGGTCGATGAAGGAGTCCTCGAACGCCTGCAGAATATCGACGCCGTTCGTGTACTCCTTGAGGTGGATCGTCTCGATCGGAAGCTCCCCTGCCAGCGGGTGATTTCGGTCGAGCGTCAGATAGCGGCCGCTGGCGGAGAAGGCGTATGGCCCTGTGCCGGGCGGCATATCGGAGTAGCCGGTGTTGTATTCGACACACGGGATGTTCAGAAGCTCGTAGAAGCGGTAGTTCGTCTCGCCCAGCTCCACACGGAAGCAGTCCTCGGCGATCGAATACACGGCGTTGACGTGGCGAAAGCGCGTGACATAGGGGCTTGTGTAGTTTATCGCTATCTGCATGGAGTACGCGGCGTCCGCCGCCGTCATATGCCCGCCGTCGTGGAACGTGCGCGAGGTGTCGACGTAGAAATCCCAGACGCGGCCGTCCTCCGTCTCCCACCAGGTGACGAGATTCGGCACGGCGGTGAACGTGTCATCCTGCGTGACAAGCGTCTCATAGACGAGCATGCCCACGACCTTGTTCCACTCGCTGTCGGTGAGGTACGGATTGAAGGACGACGAGCGCACGCAGTTGAGCGCGAATATCTGGTCGGCGGCGTAAGTCGCCGCAAGCTCCTGCCCGATGCTCTGCGCCGCCGTCTGCTCCTCCTCGTACAGCTCGCTCAGCTCCGCCTCCGTCAGCGAAAGGCGTCCGCAGCCGGCGCAGGACACAGCCAGCGCGAGCGCGAGGAGGATGGCCATGAACCGCGCAGACGGCACGGATTGGATAAGCCGTGATTTCGTCACGGATCGGATAAGCCGGTTGAGCGGCCCGGATTGGAAGTGATTCATAGCATGATGATACTGGCCTGCGAGCCCCGCTTGAGGCCCAGCCGCCGATGGGACCAGAACGAATCCGGCGCACACATCGTGCACGCGCCGAGATCGTCGATGTTTTCAGGCAATAAACCGCGCTGTATAAGCCGCCGCTTCACGACGCCGGGCAGGTCGACGCGGTATTTGCCCTCCGCCGCCGCGTCCGGCTCGTACAGCCCCGCGGCGTCCGTTCCGAGCAGCCTGTCCACGGCCTCCGGCACCTCCGGCCCGGTCTGGAAGCAGCACCGGCGGATGCACGGTCCGATCGCGGCGCGGATGCGCTCCG
>CAJOFW010000022.1 GCA_905234005.1 uncultured Oscillospiraceae bacterium | reverse complement strand
CGCAGGGAATACTTTGTGTATTCCCGAGGCTTTTTGTGAAATATGCCGGAAAAGATGCAAGCAAGACGTGCGCCTCCTATTTGTGCGGTGTTGCCCAAGGCGTAATACTTTTTCTTGAAAGAATCCGACCGGCTTCCACAAGGCCGGTCGGATTCTTATACTGTTCTCCGATAAAAGCTTCGTCTCGTTACCGGGCGCAAAGCCTTGGAAACGCTGTCTTTTCGATGCGAATACAAAGTTCTTTTTGATACTTTTTCTTTGGGGAAAAAGTATGAACGCGCCAATTCCCCGCGGCAGCGGCTGATTGACCGCAAAAAACGCCCCCCGCCCGATCGGACGGGGAGCTTTTGCGGTCATTCCGCGCTCTGATCGTTCAGCGCCCGAAGCTGGTCGCGCCGGGCATAGATCACATTGAGAATGTATACCTTTTTCGCGGATTCGTCGATTCGATAGTAAACGTAGTAGTTCCTGACCAGAATCCTTCGGACGGCGCGGGAGTGCCACGGCTCCTCGTCCACCGTCCTGTATCGGGCGGGCATCTCGGACAGGCCGGCAATCTTGCCGCGCACCGCCCGGACGCAGGCCAGCGCGGTGCCCGGCGCACAAAGAACATCCGTGATATACCTCTGAAGCGCCGTCAGATCGTCGTTGGCGTCGGGCGTCATGATGATTGTGTAGGAATCCATCAGCCAAGGCCCCTTTCCAGCTCGTCGAACACCTCTTCGAACGGGCGGCCCTCGCCTCTGAGCGACTGCTCATAGCTGTGCTGCAGCTTTTCGTGCAGCTCCTCCTCCGTCATCATGTCCAGCGTTTTGGGCATGGGCGGCAGCGTCAGCGAGAACGGGACGCCCCGCGTAAAGATGATCTGCCGATACAGCGAATCGATCACCACCGAAACCGGAATGCCCAGCTTCTGCAAAATGGCCTCCGCCTCGGCCTTTACCTCGTACTCCACCCGTGCGCTGACCGTTGCGTCCTTCATGATAACACCCCCTTTGTCTGTATTGCGCCTGTATTGCGTCTGATTGCATCTGTATTGTACTACAGTGTTTTGCAGTTTGCAACACAAATGCGCACATATACACGCTCCCCGCCCCTGTCGGGCGGTGGGTGCCGCCGCATTCGCGCCGCGATCACGCCTCGGCCAGCAGCTCTCTTGTCATGCGTTCGGCCTCGCGGTATACGGCCTCGGGGTCCTCGCCGACGTGGTACTCGCCGTTTTCGTAGCGGACGACGCCGTCGATCATCGTGAGGACGACGTTGCCGGGATTGCCCGAATACACGAGGTTCTTCACGACGTTGTGCACCGGGCGCATATTCGCCCTGTGCATATCAATGACGGTGAGATCGGCCCTCTTGCCGGGGGCGACGGCGTCGCAGTCGTCAAGGCCCATGACCCTCGCGCCGCCGGACGTCGCCGCCTCGAGGATCAGCGCCGGATCGCCGGCGGCGGCGTCCTCCTCGCTGAGCTTTGCGAGGATGTTGATCAGGTACATCTCCCGGAACATATCGAGCGCGTTGTTCGAGGCCGGGCCGTCGGTGCCGACGGCGAGACGCACGCCCGCGTCGATGAACCGCCGCAGCGGGGCGATGCCGCTGGCGAGCTTGCCGTTTGAGCACGCGTTCAGCACGGCGGTGAGGCCGCGTTTTTGAAAAATCCCGATGTCCTCGTCCGACATCCACACGCAGTGGAAGCCGCCGCCGCCGTAATCGTACAGCCCGAGCCGGTCAAACAGCACGGTCGGCGTGCAGCCGTGGCGCTCGACGCAGCCCTCGACCTCGGCCTTCGTCTCGGAATTGTGCTGAAACACCGGCTCACGCCATTTGTGCGCGGCCTCGGAGACGAATTTGAGCATATCGAGGGTCGCGGTGTACTCGGCGTGGAAGCCGAGCCGGTAGCTGACGAACGGGCTCCACGACGCGTATTTCTCGTGGCACTCGTAGATGCTCTCCCAGTCGTTGTTCGCCGAGAGCGCGTCGCACATCACGCCCCGGAAGCCCCAGTCGGTGGCGACGCGGGCAAACTCGTCGGTGTGGAAGTACATATCGAAGCACGCGGTCACGCCGTTTGCGAGGTACTCGAGAAACGCGACCTTTGTGAACGCGGCGACACGCTCCGGCGTGAGCCTCGCCTCCCGGGGGAACACCTGCTTGAACAGCCAGTCCTGCAGGGGCACGTCGTCCGCCATCGACCGCAGAAACGTCATGGCCGAGTGCGTGTGCGCGTTCTTGAAGCCTGGCATTAAGAGGTTGCCGTTTAAGTCGATCGTCCGGTCGAACGCGGGCGCGTCGTCGCGGGCGGGGCCGACGTAGGCGATCGTGCCGCCGTCGATCCAGACCTCGTGGTTGGTGACCTGCCGTCCCTCCAGGACGATGCCGTTTGTGAATCGTATCATATCGAATTGCCTCCGAAGTGTTGTTGCAGCGCCGTCTCAAACGGCGGATAGAGTACGCCCTTCTCGGTCACGATCGCGGTGATCAGCTCGTGATCGGTCACGTCGAACGCCGGGTTCCAGCATTTCACGCCCGCCGGGGCCATCGGCGACGCGTACCAGAGCGACCGCAGCTCGTCCGCGCCGCGCTCCTCGATCGGGATGTCCGCCCCGGTGGGACAGGTCATGTCGATCGTCGAGGACGGGAGCAGGATATACACGGGCACGCCGTACCGCTGCGCGAGGATCGCGGCGCCGAGGGTGCCGATCTTGTTCGCGGCGTCGCCGTTCGCGGCCATGCGGTCGCATCCGGCGAGCACGGCCTGTACGCGGCCCTGCTTCATCGCGAGCGCGGCCATGCTGTCGCATATGAGCGTGCAGTCCACGCCGGCGTTCATCAGCTCCCACGCCGTGAGCCTCGCCCCCTGCAGAAGCGGCCGCGTCTCGTCCACGAGGGCGCGTATGTCCATGCCCCGCTCCGCGGCGAGCAGCAGCGGGCCGAGGCCGGTGCCGTACTCGCTCGTCGCGAGCGGCCCGGCGTTGCAGTGCGTCAGCACCGTGTCGCCGTCGCGCAGAAGCGACAGCCCGTGCTCCGCGATGGCCCGGCACATGGCGGCGTCCTCGCGGCGGATGGCGTCCGCCTCGGCCCGCAGACAGGCCGTGACCGCCGCCGGGGACGCATCCGCGCGGGCATGCGCCGCGCGCCGCACCCGGTTCACCTGCCGTGCGAGATTCACCGCCGTCGGGCGGCTGGAGATGAGATAATCGCAGTCGGCGTCAAGCCTCTCGAAATAATCCGCCGCGCCGTAGCCCCTCGAGAGCACGTACACCGCGTACGCCGCGAATATGCCGATGGCCGGCGCCCCGCGCACACGCAGCGATAATATCGCCTCATACATCTCCTCCCGTGTACGCAGGTCGAGATAGATAAGCGCCCCGGGCAGCCGTGTCTGGTCAATAATGCGCACCGCGCTCCCGTCAGACGTGAGCGCGATGTTCTGCGGCCGGTTTATATTGGTATCGGTATTCATGCAAATCATTCCTCGCGCGAATCAGCCGTCAGCCGGTCGATCGCGGGGATGACGGCGGCGGTGAGGGCGGAGAAGCGGGCGGCGATGGCGTCGCCGGCGGCCATGACCTCCGCGTGTGTCAGCGTGTGATCGGCCTCGAGACCGGCGGCCTTGTTCGTGATGCACGACACGCCGCAGACGCGCAGACCCATATGCCGTGCGGCGACGGCCTCGACCGCCGTGGACATCCCGACCGCGCCGGCCCCGAGAAGACCCGCCATGCGTATCTCCGCCGGCGTCTCGAAGCTCGGGCCGGACATCTGGATGTACACGCCCTCGCTCATCGGAAGCCCCATCTTATGTCCGTGCTCGAGCAGCAGCGCCCGGAGCATGGGATCATAGACCGCGCTCATATCGGGAAAGCGCGGGCCGAGCTCGTCGATGTTCGGCCCCGCCAGCGGGTTCGGAACGCCGAACAGGATGTGATCGGCTATCACCATCAGCGACGGCGTGGGCATCGCGGGATCGACGCCCCCGGCGGCGTTCGTGAGAAACAGCGTGCGCGCCCCGAGAAGCCCCATCACGCGGACGGGCAGCACGACGTCACGCACGGGCAGTCCCTCGTAGAAGTGGACGCGGCCCTGCATACACACGACGGGCACGCCGCCGATGTACCCGAACAGATACCGCCCGGCGTGGCCGGGCACGGTCGATACCGGCATCCCGTCCACGTCGGCGTAGGGCACGGCGTACCGCACGTCCATCCTCTCCGCCAGCGGGCCGAGGCCGGAGCCGAGCACGAGCGCGATACGGGGCCGGAAGCCGCCGGTTTTGGCGGCCACGGCGTCCCGGCAGCGGACGAGCCTCTCATATTCCGGATGCGGCATGACTCACTCCTCCATCGCCTGCGCGGCCGCCGCCGAGGCGGAGCCGGACGAGAACGGAGAGCCGCCCGCCGTCTGCGTCTGCGTCTGCGGCTGTGTCTGCGGCTCGGGGGCGCGGGGCGCGGTATAGGCGAAGTCGTTGTCGCCTGCCAGACCGTCGCGCTTCATCATGCTGTCGATGAGGCTCACGTCCCCGGCGATGTCCACCGCCTCGGAGCGATAGAGCGTATCGAGCTGCTTCTTGTAGCCCTCCACGAGCGTGTCGGCGATGCTCTCGATATCGGCCTTGGCCTTCGCCATGTTCGCGCCGGACACGCCCTGCGCCTCGATGCGGGCGTAGGACTTGAGCATTTTGAGCGTCGTGGGGAGATAGTAGTTCATGAACCGCTGGATCTGCGGCTTCTTCTCGGGGTGGGCCTCGACCTCCTGGAAGATCGCGGCGGTCATCTCCTGCATCGTGGCGATCTTCTCGCTCATGGCCTCGTCGGCGATTTCGCGGTTGACCTCCTCGATCTCGTCGATGATCTTCTCGTACTCCGTCCGTGCGGCGCGTTTTTCACGCTGCTTCGCGGTCGCCTTCGCCTCGTCCTCGGCCTTGTAGACGTCGCGCATGAACTCCGGCTCGATGACGAGAAGCCCCCGGGCGTGGTCGAGATAGGCGCGGTCGCCGTACCAGCCGTCGTCGAGCATTTCTGTGAGCTGCTTTTCCAGCTCCTCCTCGGTCATGCCGAGCGTGGCGGCAAGCCCCTTCAGCTTCACGACGCCCTTGTCCCCGGTGACGGTCATGCAGCGGCGGAACGCGGCCTCCTTCCGCTTCGCCTTGCGCGCCGTCCAGAGAAGAGCGCCGCCGCCGGCGGAGATCGCGAGCCGGGACAGGATCAGCCAGAAGCCCTGCCCGATGCTGCCGAACGCCGCCAGCAGCCCGACGCCGACGAGGATCCAGCCCACGACGGTCATCACGGCGCTGCCGTTTTTCCCGCGCCGGCCGGCGTCCTTTCCGCTCTGCGCGCCCTGTGCGCTCTGCGCCGCGCCGGAGGCGGCGCCGCCGGGCTGCGCCTTTTCGTAGGCGCGGGCATATGCCTGTGCCTGGGCGCGGGCGTCCGCCTCACGGGCACGGCGCTCCTGATGGGCGCGGATCGAATCGCCGGTCGCCATGTTGACGCGGCCCGACCCCGTGCGCCCGGAGCCGCCGGTGAAGCGGCGGATCAGGTCGCCGACGAAGTTTCTGCCCATCGCGTTCATGATGGTCAGGAACAGGCCGATCGGGAACCAGACGAAGATGAGGGCGATGTCGACGATCCACGAGATCGTCTCGATGGGATCGCCGCCGCCCGGCCCCGGCCCCGTGCCGCCCGGACCGGGTCCGGGGGACGGGCCTCTGTAGTTGTTATAATTGTAGTTACTCATAATGAAGTTATTTTAACACGTTCCGCCCAAAAGGGAAACCCCCCGCCGCAATTTATTTTGCAATCTTTCCACCCCGCCGCGCCCCGCCCGCGTCTCCGGGGCGCGGTTTGGGGCTTGCCACGGACGGGGAAAGGTGATAGAATTGTGCGCAGAGAGGAAGAAAGAGTTGGCCTATGGATCAGAAAACAGATCAGAAAAGACATGACGCGCTGTCGATTCCCAACCTCATCACGTATTTCCGGCTCGTGCTCGTGCCGGTATTCGTGGTATTCTATTTCAACAGGCAGTATCCCCTCGCGATCGTGACGCTGGTGCTGTCCGGCCTGTCCGACGTCGCGGACGGGTACATCGCCCGTCACTGCGACATGGTCACGGACATCGGCAAGGTCATCGACCCCGTCGCCGACAAGCTCACGCAGGCGGCGATGCTCTTCTGCGTGGCGTGGAGCATACCGGCCATGTGGGTGCTGTTCGCGTTTCTCGTCATCAAGGAGCTTGTGATGCTCATGTGGGGCGCGGTCACGCTGCGGCTGACCGGCGCGGTACACTCCGCCAAATGGTACGGCAAGGTGTGCACGTTCGTGCTGTACGCCTCGATGGCGCTGCTTGTGCTGTACCGGGACTGGTCGGAGACGGCGCAGTACATCATCATGGGCGTATGCGGCGGCGTGATGCTGATGAGCCTTCTGCTGTACAGCCTGTGGTACATCCGCCTGCTCTGGGGCCGGAAGGACGAGCGGCCCCGCAGGCCGGTGGAGCACAACGCCCTGCACGCCCAGATCACCACGGTCGTGACCGAGATCATCGTAACGATCCTGCTCGTGTGCGCGGCGCTGGCGTTCGTCCACCGCCACGACCTGACCGTCGAGGCGATCGTGAGCTTCACGCCGGAGAATCTCTGGCTCGCGGCGCTCGTATTCATGGGGCTGTACGCCGCGAAGAGCCTGACGGTCGTCGTATACCTCAAGCTTCTCTATGTCGCGGCGGGCGTCGTGTTCCCGCTGCCGGTGGCGATCGCGGTCAACATCGTCGGCTCCGTGGTCGAGCTGACGATCCCCTACCTGATCGGACTCGGCGGCGGTCAGCACATGGCCGAGGCGATTCTCGAGCGATATCCCCGCCTCCGGCGCGTCACCCGGCTCCGGAGGCAGAACGATTTTCTCTACGCCCTGTTTCTGCGGGCGGTCGGCGTGCTGCCGGTCGACCCGATCGGCATCTACTTCGGCGCCTGCCGCATGGACTACGGCACGTTCATCACGAGCGGCATACTGGGTCTTCTCCCGGCGATGCTCGTGGCGACGGTCATGGGCGTGGAGGCGCAGGACCCGGCGTCGCCGGCGTTCATCACTTCAACGGTGCTGTTTGTGCTCGTCCACGGCGCCGCCATCATCGGCTTCTGCGTATGGGTGCGCAAATGCGGCAGGGCCGAACAACAGGAGGTCGAAAGCGTTGAATCTGCCGAATAAGCTCACCGTCGCCCGCATCGCGGCGACGGTCGTCATGGCGGCGCTGCTGCTGGTACCGGGGAAGCTCTGCGCGTGGCTGTGTCCGATCCTGTACGGGGCCGCGTCGCTGACCGACTGGTTCGACGGCCGCATCGCCCGGTCACGCGGTCTTGTCACGAACTTCGGAAAGTTCATGGATCCGCTGGCCGACAAGATCCTGAACTACTCGGTCATGGTGCTGCTCATCCCCGAGGGGCTGATCCCCGCCGTGGGCGTGGTGATCATCCTCTACCGCGAATTCGTCGTCGCCGGCATCCGGCAGGCGGGGGCGGAGCAGGGCGTCATAATCGCCGCGAACATCTGGGGCAAGGCCAAGACGCTGTTTCAGGACGTCGCCCTCGCCGTGATTCTCGTGCTCCGGGCGGTCGGCGTATCGTATCTCCGCCCGGTATCGGCGGGCCTCATCTGGATCTGCGCCGCCCTGACCGTCATCTCCGGCGTCATCTACATCGTCGAAAACCGCGGCGTTCTGACGGAAAAATAAGCCGCCTTCGTTGACAGATCACAGCACCCCGGCAGCGCTTTTACGCGCCGCCGGGGTGCTCCGTTATTTATCCGTTTTCCGCCGCCGGGATGTATCATACTGTTCTCCGATTAAATTCGTTTCGTTACCGGGCGCAATACCTTGGAAACGCTGCCGTTTTGAAGCGAATACAAAGTTCTTTTTGATACTTTTTCTTTGGGGAAAAAGTATCACAGCGTCACGCGGACGTGGTTCCGCCCGTCCTCGTAGGCATACGTCAGCTCCCGGCCCATGTGCTTGAGGATCGTCACGCCGAGGCCGTCCTCGTCCTGGGTGAACGGGTCGTAGGGCGTGCCGCCGCAGACAAGGTCGATCTGCGCGGCGCGGTCGGCCTCCGCGTAGGAGACCTCGAGCCGCAGCGCCGCCGGGCGCTCGTCGCTGCAGCAGTGCGCCAGAAGCTCGTATACAAGCTCCTCGCAGCAGAGCTGCAGCCGGTCGGTGCGGCGGGCGTCGACGCCGTATCGCTCCGCGAAGGCGCGGACGCCGCCCTGCAGCGCCATCAGGTCGAAGGCGGGGCTGTCCGCCTCGTAGGTAAAGCTCTTGATCTTGCGGATGAAGGCGGCCGTCTTCTCCCGCTGCGGGCGGTCGAATATCGCCGCGGGCGTGCCCTGCTCGTATATGCCGCCGTCGGCGAAAAACAGCACGCGGTCGGACACCTCCCGGGCGAACGCCATCTCGTGCGTGACGATGAGCATCGTCATATTCCGCTTTGCGAGCATACGAATCACGGCGAGCACCTCGCCCACCATCGCGGGGTCGAGCGCGCTCGTCGGCTCGTCGAACAGCAGAAGCTTCGGCTCCATCATCAGGCACCGGCAGATCGCGATGCGCTGCTGCTGCCCGCCGGACAGCACATGGGGCATCCGGTCGGCGTGGGAGGCAAGCCCCACCTGCCCGAGCAGCGACAGCGCCCGTGCCTCCGCCTCGTCCCGGCGCAGACCGAGAAGCCGCGTCGGCGCAAGGCACAGGTTGTCCATGACGTTCAGGTGCTCGAACAGGTGAAACCGCTGGTACACCATGCCCATGCTGCGGCGGATCGCGTCCACGTCCGCGCCCCGGGCGGTGATCTCCTTCCCGTCGATGACGACCGAGCCGCCGTCCGGTCTCTCGAGCAGCTCGATACACCGGAGAAACACGCTCTTGCCGCAGCCGGACGCGCCGATGATCGCGACGCGTTCCCCGGCCTCGACGGTCAGGTCAAGGCCCCGGAGCACGGACACGCTGCCGAACGACTTCGTCAGGCCCCGAATCTCCAAAAGGCTCATGACCGCGCCCTCCTCCTGTCGGACAGGGCGAACAGCCCGTAGACGAGATAGCTCAGCCCGAGATACAGCAGCATCCCGACCGATATCGTGAGAAGCGGCTGCATCGTCCGCGAGGCGATGTTGTTGATGACGCGTGTGAGGTCGGTGATGGTCACGTAGCCCACCACGCTCGTCCACTGGATGAGATTGACGACGGTCGACTGGTACATCGGCTTCGCGACGCGGAGAAGCTGCGGCAGGGTCACGAGCCGGAACGCGTCGAACCGCGAAAAGCCCAGCGTGCGCGCGGCCTCGGTCTGGCCGCGGTCGACGGCGGACACGGACGCCCGCAGCAGCTCCGCCACATGGGCGGAGACGTTCAGCGCGAACGTGACGACCGCGACGGCGACCGGCCGGAGCCCGGTGCGGGCCAGCACGCCGTAATACAGCAGAAGCAGCAGCATCAGCACCGGCGTGCCCCGCAGCACGGCGATATACACGGCGGCGGCGCCGCGCACCACGGGGTTTTTCCGTGTCCGCATGAGACACACGACCGCCCCCGCCGCCGTCCCGAGCAGAAGCGCGAAAAACGATATCCGCACCGTGACCCAAAGCCCGGACAGAATCGTCCGCCACGCCCCGCCGGCGATCAGGATCTTATAGAGCTTGTCAGAAAGTGTCATAGGCAGAATGTACTCAGGACGGCAGCCGCCCAATAGCCTGACCGCCTCGCGGTTCCAATCGGATTAAGAAAAGGCTGCAGCCACCATGCAGTCATAAGCAGCCGCCCG
Organism: uncultured Oscillospiraceae bacterium; assembly: GCA_905234005.1. GTDB lineage: Bacteria > Bacillota > Clostridia > Oscillospirales > Oscillospiraceae > CAJOIG01. Next base: position 1,129 of record CAJOFW010000022.1, on the reverse strand, counting down.
GTGGCCGTCGCAGAGGTCTGCCGTCATCAACGGGTGCGGAAGCGAATACAAAGTTCTTTTTGGTTGCTTTTTCTTTCAGGAAAAAGTAACAGCCACCATATCTGTGAAATAAGGTTCTGTGAGGGCGGTGTTGTCGGGGATATCGATGCGTTCAAGCTCCGCGCCGCCGTCCCCGGAGGATACGGAGCGCGCCCAGAACACGACGTCCACCACGCCGCTGGCGAGGGCGGCGGCACGGGCGCCGCTGTCGACGGCGACAAGCTCGATATTTATGCCGAGGCGGCTGCCGATCTCGGCGAGCAGCGCGGTGTTGAACCCGGCGGGCGTGCCGTCGGCGGCGATGTAGTCGAGCGGGGGCAGGTCGCCGGTGACGGCGACGCGGATGGTCTCGGCCCCGTCCGCCGACCCGGGCACGACGGCGGCGGGCTGGTCGTCGGCGGTCACGCCGAAGACCTGTTCGCCCAGAAGGCGGTTGAGGGTGCCGTCGGCGGTCAGCTCGGCGATGGCGCCGTTCAGCTCGTCGCGGAGGGCCGCGTTCTCGTCCATCGTCAGAAACGAGTAGCTCACGGTGAACGGGACGGTCTTGCCGTCGTTTTGCGCGACGGGCACGGCGCTGTGCAGATCGGGGTACGCGCCGCAGAGGTAGTCCGCCACGGTCTCCGAAATGACAATGGCCCGCACCTCGCCGCTCTCCAGCGCCATGAGCATGGCGTTCAGCGTGTCGTAGTACGTGATGTCGATGTCCGCGCCGTCGATCGCCTCGGGAAAGGCGCTGTCATATTCGTACGCCGCGCCGTCCTCCGCCGCCTTGAGCTGCACGGCGTAGCTGCCCGTCCCCAGGGCGTCGGCAAGCTCGCCGCTCGTCAGATTCACCGCCGTGAGCATACCGATTTTGACAGTCTCCCCCGACCCGGCGGCGGTCTCCGCCTCCGAAGCCCGCTCCGACCCGCCGCAGCCGGGCAGCAGGCACAGGCACAGCGACAGCGCCAGCACGAGCGCCGTCGTTTTGATTGTTCGTTTCATGATGCGTTTCTCCTTCAGCACGGGCCGCGCCGCCCGTTTGTTTGCGCACATTATAACACACCCCGCCCGATTCCGCAACGCATACGCCGCTATCCCGGAGAATATT
>CAJOFW010000021.1:12686-13139 GCA_905234005.1 uncultured Oscillospiraceae bacterium | reverse complement strand
AGGATGCGGTCGCCGCGGCCCTCGGTCTCCATGAACGTCTCGTCGCCGATGATGATGCCGGTCGCGACGCTGTCGTCGTCAAAGCCCATCGTCACGACGATGGGGCCTTCGCCGAAGCCGGTCGCCCGGACGATGTAGCCGCCGTCCGCCCGCCACCAGCCGGTGATCCCGGCGGCCGCGCCCATCCATTCGACGCTCTCCGCGCCGGGGGCGTCCGGGTCGAACGTCATGCAGGCGTTGATCGCGGACAGCGCCGCGTCGGACGTGACCGTCGCGCCGGAGATCGCGTCAACGCCGTCGCCGTACGCCTGCGCGCCGGTCAGGCCGATGAACTGCGCTCCGTACCATGCCTCGAGGATGCGGTCGCCGCGGCCCTCGGTCTCCATGAACGTCTCGTCGCCGATGATGATGCCGGTCGCGACGCTGTCGTCGTCAAAGCCCATCGTCACGACG
>CAJOFW010000021.1:0-12606 GCA_905234005.1 uncultured Oscillospiraceae bacterium | reverse complement strand
CGGAAAGCTCCTCCGCCGTCAGCTCGATCGGCTCCGTGTCGACCGCGACGGCGCCCTCGGGCAGAAGGCCCTTCATGTAGTCGACGGCCTTGTTCACGCCCGATACGACCGCGCCGGAGCTGACGGACGCGCCGGTGACGCTGTCGATGTTCTGCTTGAGCACGAGCATACCGCTCATGCCCCGGAACTGATCGGTGAACGCCGGTTCCCTCGTCTTCGCGCCGAGACCGCTCGTCTCGGAGAAGTCGGAGCCGCCGACGTTGATCGCGGTGATCGTGCCGGTCATGTCCATGCCGACCGTGACCTCGATCTCGCCGCCGAAGCCGACGACGGTGATCTTGCTCACGTACCCGATCACGTTGTCCTGCGCGTCGTACGCCTCGTAGCAGTAATCGACCGGTGCGTCCTCGTCCAGCGGCAGCTCGGTCATGCAGGCCGCGTCCTCCATGACGGCTGCACGGGCGGCGGCCTGCGCCGCGAGCGCGGCGGCCTCTATGGTGTCCTTTGTGAGCGTATAGACGCCCGCGATGGCGAAGCTCATGACGATCGCCACCAGAAAGAGCATCCCATAGGGGGCCTGTATGATTTTTTTCACTTTGTCCATGGAAAATCCCTCTCTGAACAGCCGATGCCTGTCGGCTATGCGTACATAATACCACGGCGGAACGCGCGGCGCAAGAAAAAAAGCCCCCAATCCGATTGCAAAATAACAAAATGTTTATTATAATAGCGATATGAACAGACGATACGATCAGCTTTTCGGGGACATCGTGACGATCCTCCGCCGGGATTACGCCGGCGCGGCGCTGCTGGATGAGCGGCGATTCGATCCCCGGTACTATAACCAGGCCGTCGGACAGGCGTGGCACGACGACAGGCTCGACGAGCTGCTGTTCCTGCGGTACATCAACCAGATGCTCGCCTGCACGGGCGACAGGCACCTGCGTCTTGCCCTGCGGCTCGAGGGCTATACGCCATGGAGTCCGGGCTTCTATACGCGGCGGTGCGGCGACAGCCTCTGCGTCACCGCCGTCACCCACGAGACGCGTCTTGCGCCCGGCGACCGCCTCACCGCCCTGAACGGCGGCTCCCCCGCAAAGCACCGCGCGCTCTTCCAGAAGAACTTCCTCTACGCCGACACCCCCGAGCGTGAGGACTGGAACGGCGCGCTGAAGATGACCGACGCCGTCGACGTGCTTTACGCGGACGGCGGCACGGAGCGGCTGTGGCTTTCGCACCATCCCCTCGCCCCGCCGGTGATAGAGCGGGCGTGCCGCTCGATGGCGGACGGCGTGCTTTATCTGCGCCCCGGCGCGTTTGACGGCGGCGCGGCGGCGTTCATCGCGGCGCACACGGCGGCCATCCAAAACGCGTCCGGTCTGATCGTCGACCTGCGCAACGCGTATGGCGAGGACGAGGACGATATGCTCGCCCTGCTGCCGTTCGTATGCCGGGCGGATACGCCGCTTTCGGCGCTGGTGGACAGCTCATATTATGTAAACTACACCCGCTTCAACTGTATGCTCCTCGCGGCCCCGCTCGTGAACGTGCCCGGCATGGAGGAGACGGTCGCGGAGCTTGCGCGGCTCTCGGACAGCGGCATGACCGACACGGTCATCCCCGGCGCGGCCCCGGCCCGGATCGTCGTGCTGACCGATACGTGGACACGCGGCGCGGCGGAGCGCGCCGCTCTTGCCGCCTCGAACGCGGGGGCGCGTATCATCGGCCGAAAGTCGCTCGGCACGATCGACTTCCGGGGCGACGTATCCTACGAGCTGGACGACCGCTTCGTCCTGACGTGGCCCACGGTCATCAGCGCCGCCGCGTGGGAAGGGGAGGGCGTGATCGGACGCGGCGTGCCCGTCCACGACCACATCCCCTGGACGCCCGGCGAGCTGCGAAGCGACACGCCGCTCGACGCGGCCCTGCAATACATCCGGCGGTCGTAAAACACACACATACAATATAGAATAACAGAATATTTGCATAACAGAACAGGAAGAAAACACATCCCGAAAGGAGCTAACACATGGATCAGAACAGGAAGAAAAAGCTTGTCTCACGCCGCGATTTTCTGAAGGGCGCGGGCGCGGCCTCCGTCGGCGCGGCGGCGATCGGCCTTCTCGGCTCGAGCGTGTTCGCGGACGCGGACGCCGTATCGGGCGCGACCGTCGAGGAGACCGCCAGAACCGCCTCCCGTTCGTCGGGCGAGGCCTCGTCCTCCGTCGGCGGCGTCACCACCGACGACCGCGTATGGGGCTACAGCGGCCCCGGCGACTGGCTCGGCACGGCCCCGGTCGTGAGCGACGCGGAGATTTCGCGCACGATCGACTGCGACGTCGCGGTCATCGGCCTCGGTCACGCGGGCGTGCAGGCCGTCCTCGGCGCGGCGGAGAAGGGCGCGAAGGTCATCGGCGTCGAGAAGCACCCGATCGACACGCACTCGTGGTTCGGCGAGGATTTCGGCTGCTGGAACTCCAAGGTGCAGGTCGAGCAGGCCGGCTTCGGCCCGTATGACCTCGGCGAGGTTGTCGACGAGTTCGTGACACGCACCGGCGGCCGCTGCTTCCCCGACATCCTGCGGCTGTATGTCAACGAGTCCGGCCCGACCATGGACAATATGCTCGCGATCGCCAAGGAGATGGGCGTCGACCCCCGTGTCTACACCTACGACAACACGCGTGACGGCTGGCTCATCATCCAGGCGAACTTCGACTACGACAAGTGGGCCTCCGGCGCGGACATCTACGACTGTCTGCAGAAAAACTACCCGATCTGGCCGGGCACCAAGACCTGGGCCGCCTCCTGCCAGTTCATGGGCGAGTACAACGAGAACATGATCGCCGGCGTCGCCGCGAACTCCAAGATCGGCCTTGTGAATCAGGCCTGCCTTGACAAGTGCGTCCGCGACTACGGCACCGAGCTGATGTACGGCACGAGCGGCGTCGTCCTCGTGCAGAACGCGTCCGGCGACGTGACCGGCGTCATCGTGCAGGACGATACGACCGGCGAGTACATCAAACTGAACACCGCCAAGGGCGTCGTCATGGCCGGCGGCGACTACGCCGGCAACCCGGACATGAGCTGGGCGCTGCTCAACGAGTACATGGAGCGCAGCGAACGCGGCGGCGGCTCCAAGGCCCGGTTCTACTCCTCCGGCCGCGACGGCTCGTCCGTCAAGATGATGTGCTGGGCCGGCGGCTTCGTCGAACCCGCGCCGCGCGGCACGATGGTGCTCGGCGGCGGCCCCGGCGGCCCGTGGGGCACAAACTCCATGCTCTGGCTCAACGCCGAGGGCAAACGCTTCTGCAACGAGGGCAACATCACCGGCGCGCAGACCGCCTGCGCCCGCCAGAAGCCCGGCACGGCCTGCCTCATCACCGATCAGAAGTGGATGAAATCCCTCTGCGCCTGCGGTCTTGAGCACGGCGGCCCGAACGGCGGCCGTCCCCAGTACTATCAGGACATCATCGACGGCATGGCCGCCATCCAGCCCGGCACCCGCGGCAACGTCAAGGGCTGCACCGTCGCCGAACGCATGAGCGCGTCCGTCCTGTGCGCGAACACGATCGAGGAGCTGGCCGCGATGATCGGCTATAAGGACGACGTGATCCCGACCGTCGTCGAGTCCGTCAGGCACTACAACGAGCTGTGCTACGCCGGCGTCGACTCCGACTTCGGCAAGCGCGCCATCGCGCTCGTACCGGTCGACGAAGGCCCGTACTACGCCTGTGTCGGCTCCGTCGGACGGGGCAGCGCCAGCGTGTCCATGGTCACGATGTCCGGCGTCATGACGACGAACCGCCTGAACGTCACCGACGTGAACGGCAACGGCATCAAGGGTCTGTACACCTGCGGCAACTCCCTCGGCGGCCGCTACGGCACCGGCTACTGCACGCCCTGCGCCGGCAACTCCATCGGCATGGCCGGCACCCACGGCCGCCTCGCCGGCCAGTTCGTCGTGGACGACAACTGATATAGCCGCGAACGGATACAGTTTTTTTGTACGGATTTTCAAAAAACAGTTGCATTCCTCCCGAAAGGTGCTATAATACAGACAAAGAAAGCTGACAGTTCTTTGAAAATCACCGCAAACGAAACACCCGGGGGTGCCTCCCCGGGTGTTTCTTGTCAATTGCGGCTGACCAGACCGTTGGGCTGACTGCGGTTACTTCCTACCGTCCAGCCACTTGCAGATGCAGTGTGTAACGACACCCGCCACGACGGTAATAACAAACACTGACAGTCCGTTCACTGAAAATCACCTCCTTCTGCCGGAGGGAGTCGCAGCAAAACAATTATACCATATTCGAGCCTGTTTGACATTGTTTTTCCGCAAAAAAACAAAAACTGCAATATAATCGCATTTCCCCGCGGGCTTGCGCAAATCGTCCGATCGGGGTATAATCATGTCATCATCTCCCGAGGCGGCGTTTTGGCTTTATGAACGTTTACGACTTTGACAAGACCATCTACCCCGTGGACAGCACCGCGCAGTTTTACCGGTGGTGTCTGCGGCGATACCCCGCCTGCCGGCGGACGCTCGGCTGGACTGTGTGGGCGTTTTTCTGCATGGGTACGCGGCTCAAGCCGAAGACGCGGTGCAAAGAAATCTTCTACCGCTTTCTGCGCCATGTGCCGCCCGAGGCGCCGGAGCTGTTCTGGCGGGAGCACATCGGCGATATCCGGCCCTGGTACCTCGCCCAGCGCCGGGACGACGACGTCGTCATCTCCGCGTCGCCGGAGTTTCTGCTGGCCCCCGCCGCCCGTGCGATCGGCTTTGCGCTCATCGCCTCCCGCGTCGAGCAGGCCACCGGCCTGTACGACGGCGAGAACTGCCACGGCGCGGAGAAGCCCCGCCGCTTCCGCGCGGTATACGGCGACGCGGCGGTCGACGGCTTCTGGTCCGATTCCCGCTCCGACGCGCCGATGGCCGCCCTGGCCGCCCACGCCTGCCTCGTGACCGGGACGCGTATCGAAGAATGGTGAAAAGGCTCCGCCGGCGAGGCGGATTCTTGTCGATTTTGCTCAGAAACCTCACATAATGCCAACCAAAATCGGAGCAATACCACTATTGCCAAGCACGGCTTTATCATGTAAAATACAAGAGGATAAATTGTCAAATAGTATCGGATCACGATAACGACGGACGGAGGCGTTTGATATATGCGGCTTCTCGAAGAACGCATACGAAGGGACGGCAAGGTGCGCCCCGGCGGCGTCCTGAAGGTTGACAGCTTTCTGAACCATCAGATGGACGTCCGGCTTTTTATGGAGCTGGCACGGGCGTGGCATGCCGTTTTCGGCTCCGAGAACGTCACAAAGCTCCTCACGATCGAGGCGTCCGGCATCGGCATCGCGTGTGTGGCGGGGCTTGTTTTCGACTGCCCGGTCGTCTTCGCGAAGAAATCCAAAACCCTGAACATCGACGGCTCCCTGTACAGGACCACCGTAGAGAGCTATACCCATGGCAACATCTACGACGTGATCGTGTCCAGGGATTATCTGTTGCCTGAGGATCGCGTGCTGCTCATCGACGACTTTCTCGCGAACGGCGCGGCGCTGGACGGTCTGTGCGACCTCGTCCGGCAGGCCGGGGCGACGCTCATCGGCGCGGGCATCGCGGTGGAGAAATGCTTCCAGCCCGGCGGCGAGAGACTGCGGGCGCGGGGGCTGCGCATCGAATCCCTTGCGAAGATTCGCGCCATGCATGACGACGGAACGCTGGAGTTCTGCTGAAATTCATATCCCCGCGGCGTGTGCCGCATACTATATCAACTTTATTCTTACAGGAGGACACCAATGAAAAAGCTTCTTGCACTGCTTCTCGCGCTGTGCATGGTATTTGCGCTGTGCGCCTGCGGCGGCGGCAGCAATACCGCCGCGCCCGAGACCGAGTCCGCCGAGCCGGCCGCCGCGCCCGAGACCGAGGCCGCCGAGGCTGAGGAGCCGGCCGCCGAGGCTGAGGAACCCGCCGAGGCCGGGGAACCCGCCGCCGAGGCCGAAGAGCCCGCCGCCGAGGCTGAGACGCCCGCGGAGCCTGTCGACGTGAAGGTTGGCTTCATCTGCCTGCATGACGAGCAGTCCACCTACGACCTCAACTTCATGAACGCCGCGACCGAGGCCTGCGAGGCCATGGGCGTGCCCTACGTCATCAAGACCAACATCCCCGAGGGCCAGGAGTGCTACGAGGCCGCCATGGATCTGATCGACGACGGCTGCAACATCATCTTCGCCGACAGCTTCGGCCACGAGGACTACATGATCCAGGCCGCCAAGGAGTGCCCCGAGGTGCAGTTCTGCCACGCCACCGGCACAAAGGCCCACACCGAGGGCCTCGACAACTACCACAACGCCTTCGCGGCCATCTTTGACGGCCGCTACCTCGCCGGCATCGCCGCCGGTATGAAGCTGAGCGAGATGATCGCAAACGGCGAGATCACCGCCGATCAGGCGAAGATCGGCTATGTCGGCGCGTTCACCTACGCCGAGGTCATCTCCGGCTACACCTCCTTCTTCCTCGGCGCCCGCTCCGTCTGCCCGTCCGCCACGATGGAGGTCACCTTCACCGGCTCGTGGTACGACCTCGCCCTCGAGCAGGAGGGCGCTCAGAAGCTCATCGACGACGGCTGCGTCCTGATCAGCCAGCACGCCGACTCCCTCGGCGCTCCCTCCGTCTGCGAGTCGAACGGCGTTCCCAACGTCTCCTACAACGGCTCCACGATCGAGGCCGGCCCCAACACCTATATCGTCTCCTCCCGCATCAACTGGGCGCCGTACTACGAGTATATGATCACCTGCGTCCAGAACGGCCAGCCCATTGACGCCGACTGGACCGGCGACCTCGCCACCGGCTCCGTCGAGCTTCTGGAGGTCAACGAGGCCGTCGCCGCCGAGGGCACGACCGAGGCCATCGCCGAGGCCGTCGCCGCCATCGAGGCCGGCGAGCTGCACGTCTTCGATACCGCCGCCTTCACCGTGAACGGCGAGACGCTGGACAGCTACATGGCCGACGTCGACACCGACCCGGCGTACACGCCCGACACCGAGGCCATCGCCGACGGCTGGTTCCACGAGTCCGAGTACCGCTCCGCGCCGTACTTCGATCTGATGATCGACGGCATCGAGCTGCTTGACACCGCGTTCTGATACGATTTTCCATCGGGAAGCCCCGGCACGGGCCGGGACTTCCCGAAATACCCCCGGAGGGCAACGCGAAGCATCCATTTTCGCGTTGCCCTCTGCGGCATTTTGTGGTATAATACGGTAAGCCATTCATTTATCAATAACCGCGCCCGTGTGAGCGGCTTTTTGTACGCGCTGTACGGCCGTGGGACAGAAGGATAAGAGAGAAGGAGAGGGTGCCCTTGGATAACAGGATTCCCGCTGTGGAAAACAAGACCCCCGCCGTCGAAATGCGCAACATCACCAAGGCCTTCGGCGGCAAGGTCGTCGCGAACGACAAGGTATGGCTCGACATCTACCGGGGCGAGATCCTCGCCCTGCTGGGCGAGAACGGCAGCGGCAAGACCACGCTCATGAATATGCTGTCCGGCATCTACTTCCCGGACGAGGGCGAGATATCCATCGACGGCCGCGAGGTCGTCATCCGTTCGCCGAAGGACGCGTTTTCGCTCGGCATCGGCATGATCCACCAGCATTTCAAGCTCGTGGACGTGCTCACCGCCGCCGAGAACATCGTCCTCGGACTCGAGGGAAAGCTCGATCTGAAGGCGGCGTCGGAGCGGATACGGGCTATCTGCGACGCATACGGCTTTCAGGTCGACCCGAACCAGAAAATCTACGATATGTCCGTCTCGCAGAAGCAGACCGTGGAGATCGTGAAGGTTCTCTATCGCGGCGCGGACATCCTGATTCTGGACGAGCCGACCGCCGTGCTCACGCCGCAGGAGACGGAAAAGCTCTTCTCCGTCCTGCGCACGATGCGGGACGACGGCAAGGCCATCGTCATCATCACGCACAAGATGCACGAGGTCATCGCGCTGTCCGACCGCGTCGCGATCCTGCGCAGGGGGCAGTTCATCGGCGATATGCGCACCGCCGACACGAACGCCCGGGAGATGACGAACATGATGGTCGGCCGGCCCGTCACGCTGAACATCGAGCGCCCCGACCCCGTCGACCCGAAGCCCCGCATCGAGGTGAAGGATCTCACGGTTCGCAGCGCGGACGGTATCCTGAAGCTCGACGGCGTGTCGTTCGTCGCAAACGCCGGTGAGATTCTGGGCGTCGCGGGCATATCCGGCTGCGGGCAGAAGGAGCTGCTCGAGTCCATCGCCGGCCTGCAGAGCGTGGAGTCCGGCAGCATCTGCTACATCGAGGACGACGGCTCCCGGGACGAGCTGATCGGCAAAGACCCCCTCGCGATCGCGAACATGGGCGTGTCTCTCTCGTTCGTGCCGGAGGACCGGCTCGGCATGGGCCTCGTCGGCAGCATGGACCTCGCCGGGAACATGATGCTCCGCTCCTATCGCCGGGGTCACTCCGTATTCGCCGACCGCCGCGCTCCGCGGGAGCTTGCCGAGCACGTCGTGGAGGAGCTGGAGGTCGTGACGCCGGGCGTGCTGACGCCGGTGAGCCGGCTGTCCGGCGGCAACGTGCAGAAGGTTCTCGTCGGCCGTGAGATCGCCTCGTCGCCGACCGTGCTGCTCACGGCCTACGCCGTGCGCGGCCTTGACATCAACGCCTCCTATACGATCTACGACCTCATCAACCGCCAGAAGAAAAACGGCGTCGCCGTCGTCTACGTCGGCGAGGATCTCGACGTGCTGCTCGAGCTGTGCGACCGCATCCTCGTGCTGTGCGGCGGCAAGGTCAGCGGCATCGTGCCCGGACGCGGCGCGAACAAACACGACGTCGGCCTGATGATGACACAGCTCGGAGGGACCGCCCATGAATAAAACCGCACATACCCCGCTCTTTCACGTCTCCCGCCGCGCACCTCTGCCCTGGTACGGGGCGTGGGCCATCCGGGGCGGCGCTCTCCTGCTCGCCCTGATCGTGTGCGCGTTCGTGACGACGCTCGTGACGGGACTCAACCCGCTGTCCGTGTACGGGACGATTTTCCAGGGCTCGTTCGGCAGCGCCCGCCGCGCCTGGGTGCTGTTCCAGAACCTCGCGATATTGCTGTGCGTGTCGCTCGCGGTCACGCCGGCGTTTCGGATGCGCTTCTGGAACATCGGCGGCGAGGGGCAGATGCTCCTCGGCGGTCTCGCGGCGGCGGCCTGCATGATCCTTCTCGGCGACAGGCTCCCGAACTGGCTTCTCATCGTCGTCACGGTCGTATCGAGCATCGCCGCCGGCGCGATCTGGGGCGCGATCCCCGCCGTGTTCAAGGCGAAGTGGAACACGAACGAGACGCTGTTCACGCTCATGATGAACTACATCGCGATCCAGCTCGTGGCGTACTTCATCATCGTATGGGAGGTGCCGAAGGGAGCGGGCAAGATCGGCATCATCAACCAGTCGACCGAGGCCGGCTGGCTCCCGATGCTCGGCAGCTACAAGTACCTCTTAAATATCCTCGTCGTCGCGGTCATCTGCGCCCTCATGTACGTCTACCTCAACTACACGAAGCACGGCTATGAGATCGCCGTCGTCGGCGAGAGCGAACGCACCGCCCGCTACATCGGCATCAAGGTCGAACGCGTCATCGTGCGCACAATGCTGCTCTCCGGCGCTGTCTGCGGCGTCGCCGGGATGCTGCTCGTCGCCGGCACCGACCACACGCTCACGACGACGATCACCGGCGGACGCGGCTTCACGGCCGTCATGGTCTCGTGGCTTGCGAAATTCGACCCGCTCTGGATGATCTTCACGAGCTTTCTGATCGTGTTCATGGAGCGCGGCGCAAGCCAGATTTCCACGGACTTCGGTCTCAGCTCGTCGTTCGCGGACATCCTGACCGGCGTCATCCTGTTCTTCATCATCGGCAGCGAGTTCTTCATCACCTACAGGCTCAACCTCCGCCACACGGGAAAGGAGGCCGACTGATATGTTTGACTTCGTATCCTTCATCCCCCGTGCGGTCGTGCAGGGCATTCCGCTGCTGCTCGGCAGCACCGGCGAGACGCTGACCGAAAAATCCGGCAACCTCAACCTCGGCATCCCCGGCATCATGTACGTCGGCGCGATCTCCGGCGTCATCGGCGCGTTCTTCTACGAGCAGGCCGCCGGCGGCGATATGAACGGCTTCCTCGCCGTGGCGATACCGATGCTGTGCACGCTCCTCGGCTCGCTGCTGATGGGCCTTCTCTACTGCTTCCTGACCGTGACGCTCCGCGCCAACCAGAACGTCACCGGCCTTGCCATGACGACGTTCGGCGTCGGCTTCGGCAACTTCTTCGGCGGCTCGCTGATCAAGCTCTCGGGCAGCGCCGTTCCCGCGATCATCCTGACGAACACGAGCGGGTATTTCAGCGCGTCGCTCCCGTTCGCGTCGAAGCTCGGCGCGTTCGGCAGGCTCTTTCTCTCATACGGCTTTCTCGGCTATCTCGCGGTGATCATCGCGCTCGCGGCGTCGTATGTGCTGCGGCGCACACGCGTCGGCCTGCACCTGCGGGCCGTCGGCGAAAGTCCCGCCACCGCCGACGCGGCCGGCATCAGCGTCACACGCTACAAATACGCCGCGACCTGCATCGGCTCCATGATCGCCGGTCTCGGCGGCCTGTACTACATCATGGACTACACCAGCGGCATCTGGTCCAGCGACGCCTTCGGCGACCGGGGCTGGCTTGCCATCGCGCTCGTCATATTCACGATCTGGCGGCCGAACATCGGCGTGCTCGCGTCGTTTCTGTTCGGCGGGCTGTACATCCTGCATATGTACATCCCCTCGGGCATGAATCTCGCGGTCAAGGAGCTTTACAAAATGCTCCCCTACGTCGTAACGGTCATCGTCCTGATCGTCGTGAGCATGCGCCGCTCCCGCGACTCCCAGCCCCCGGCCAGCCTGGGCCTGTCGTACTTCCGCGAGGAGCGATAAAACCCAACCATCAAAACCACGCGAATACCGCGCATGAAATGCAGCTTTGCATTCGATTTCAAGGAGGTGGAAAAATGGACGCAGGCGATAGTACCGGCACAACACGAGGCCGAAGACGGCGGGCGTCCATTGCCCGCTTCTGAACCCGGCCCTCTTGTGCCTTACTCCTGCCTGAACGCGGGCTTTTCGCCCGACAATCTGAAAAAAGGAGGAAGGACAATATGGCTGAACGCACCGCAACCCTCGAAACCACCATCGAGGCCCTGACCCAGCAGAAGAAATACCCCGCCCTGCGGGATATCCTCGTCACCATGAACCCCGCCGACATCGCCTATATGTTCGACGATCTCGAGGAACGGACGCTGCCGCTGCTCTTTCGGCTTCTGCCGAAGGACGTCGCGGCGGAGACGTTCGTGGAGATGGAGCCGGAGCTGCAGGAGCTGCTCATCCGCGGCTTCTCCGACTCGGAGCTGAAGGAGGTCGTCGACGAGCTGTACGTCGACGACGCCGTCGACCTGTGCGAGGAGATGCCCGCGAACGTCGTCAAGCGCATCCTGCGTCAGGCCGACGCGGAGACGCGCAAGCTCATCAACGACATCCTCAAATACCCCGAGGACTCCGCCGGCTCGATCATGACGACCGAGTATATCGAGCTTCGCCCGACGATGACCGTCGCGGACGCCCTCAAAAACATCCGCCGCAACGGCTCCGAGTGCGAGACGATCAACACCTGCTACATCGTCGACAACTCCAAGCGCCTGCTCGGGGCGGTGTCCATCCGGTCGATCATCCTCGCGGAGGAGGACACGGTCGTGTCCGACGTGATGGAGGAGAACATCATCTCCGTCAGCACGCTGACCGACCAGGAGGAGGCGACCGCCATGATCGCCCGCTACAACTTCACGGTGCTGCCCGTCGTGGACGGCGAACAGCGTCTCGTCGGCATCATCACGGTCGACGACGCCCTCGACGTCATGGAGGACGAGGCGACCGAGGATATCGAGATCATGGGCGGCGTGACGCCCGTCGACAAGCCGTACCTGCGCACAAGCGTCTTTCAGTTCTGGCGGGCGCGTATCCCGTGGCTCATGCTGCTCATGATCGGCGCGACGTTCACGGGCATGATCCTGAGCCACTACGAAAACGCCCTTGCCAGCGTGACGGCGCTGACGATGTTCATCCCGATGCTCATGGACACCGGCGGCAACTCCGGCTCCCAGTGCTCGGTCACGGTCATCCGCGCCCTGTCCCTCGGCGACATCGAGTTTTCCGATCTTCTGTCCGTCATATGGAAGGAGATCCGCGTCGCCGTGCTGTGCGGCGTGTCGCTCGCGGCCGTGTCGTTTGCGAAGATCATGCTCATCGACCGGATGCTGCTCGGCAACGACGACGTGTCCGTCCTGATCGCCCTGACCGTGTGCGTCACGATGGCCCTTGTCGTGCTCATGGCGAAATTTATCGGCTGCACGCTGCCGATGCTGGCGGATAAGCTCGGCTTCGACCCCGCCGTCATGTCAAGCCCGTTCATCACGACGATCGTCGACGCGCTGAGTCTTCTCATCTACTTCGGCATCGCCACCGCGCTGCTCGGCATATAGCCG
>CAJOFW010000020.1:13054-20290 GCA_905234005.1 uncultured Oscillospiraceae bacterium | reverse complement strand
GCTCCGGCTCGTCGGTGGGTTCGGGCTCATCGGGAAGCTCGCTGGCCATGCGCTCGATCACGACGCTCAGATCGACGTTCTGGTCGCCGGTCTTGGAGCTGAAGGAATCGCGATGGATCTCGTCGTTGTCCCAGGTGATCAGGGAGTAGGTCTGCGTAGCGCTGGCTGCGCCGCTGCCGATGTAGCCGGCGTGGCCGTAGGTGAAGCTGAGCGTCAGCTCCTCATACGTGCGCTCCTCGTAGTTGACGGTGCTGATGATCGTGTCACCGGGCACCTTGATGAACTCCTGCTCGCCCTTGGAGTGGTCATGGCCAAACAGGAACATGATGTCCATGCCGTAGGTGTCGGCGTAGGAGTTGATCATCTTGACCATGGCGGCGGAGTTGGAGTTGTTGTAGGACTTGTTGCCGGACCAGGCGGAAGCGCCGCTGGCGACGCTGTCCGGATCGACGCCGAGGACGTGCAGACCGGCGTGGACGGAGATGATGACAAGCTCGCCGTCATAGTCCGCGGCGATATCCGCAAGGGCGGCGTCAACGCGGTCGTAGACGGACGGCGTGCCGTCGTCGCCGGCCTGGCAGTAGTCGTTGCTGTAGATCTCGTCATAGTTGACGCCGATGACGAACAGATGGTCGGCGTTCTGGCTGGACTCGCCGGTCAGACTGGCGGTTCTGTAGTCGTAGATCAGGCCGACGCCGGAGTAATCCTCGGCGGCGCCGAGATCGGCGTTGATGGAGGCATTTGCGGCGGCGGAGCCAACCTCGTGGTTGCCGGTGACGTAGACGGCGTCAACACCCGCGATCTGGAGATTGATGCGGCCGATGGCGACATCCGTCTGCTCGTCGGTCACGGAGCCGTGGCCGTTGATCCAGTCGCCGGTCACGATGATGAGGGAGGGCAGCAGGCCGACAGGCTCGCCGGTCTCGTCGTCGTTCACCATGAGGGTGTTGTAGACAGCCGTGCCGAGATCGGGCCAGGACTGGTGCAGGTCGGTGAAGGTGAGGACGGTGTTCTCCGCGATGCCGTTCGCAACGATGAAGTTCACCGTGTAGGTGGTGCTGGTGGGCGCGGAGGACGTCTCGCCGGAGTCGTCGCCGGAGTCGTCGCCGGATTCGCCGGCGGTGGCGGCGTAGATCGTGACGGCGGCAGCGTCATCGGCTGTGCCGAGGGTGAACTTGCCGTCGGCGATGCCGGTGATGTACTGGGAGGCCCTGCCGTTCGCGGTGTAGGCGAGCGTCGCGTCAGCATAGAGCCAGCTCGCGGCGGTGGAGTTCACGTCGACATAGTCGCTGGAGCCCTTGGTGCCGTCATAGGACAGGTTGCCGTTGGCGCTGGACAGAGCGTACACGCCGCTCTTGCCGCCCACGGCGGCGGACCAGAGAAGGTCGTCGGTGACCTCGCCGGTGAAGGCGACGGGGGTACCGTCGGCGGCGATGGCATACAGCTCCTCGCCGACCGTGACCACGATGATGAAGGTGCCGTCCTCGACGAAATCGTCGGCAGCGGTGTAGGAGGGCTCTTCGACCTCGGCATTTTCAACCACGATGGGCAGCTCGTTTGCGCCCTCGCCGTCGGCGACGACATCGGCGGCCTCGTCAGCGGTCGTCTCAGGGGCGACGTAGCCGTCGGTCGTCAGAACGGCGTAGATAGGATACAGGCCGACGGACTGGCCGACCAGAAGCTCGGCGGGAAGACCGAACTCGATGACCTCGGCGGGAGCGCTCTCGACGGAGATGGGCTCGCCGATGGCCTCGCCGTTGAAGTACCACTGAACCGTGATGCCGGTGCCGGTGGTATCCTCGGGCAGCATGGCGGTGAAGGTCGTGGCATTCACGCCGTTGCCGATGTCAGCGACGTCGTAGGGGTTGATAACATAGTGGATGACGGTGGGCTGGGACACGATGGTCGGAGCGCCGTCGTCGGGGTTGTCGGCAGGGTCATTGGACTTGCTGCCACCACCGCCGCCGCCGCCGCCCTTGGAGGGCTTTTCGGTGCCGGTGTACAGCGTGACATAGGCGGCCTCGGACTCTTCCGCGAGACCGACGGTGATGGCGGTGGCGGAGCCGCCGGTGATGACATAGATGACCTCGGCTTCGCCGCTCACATCGTGATAGGCGAGGGTGCCGGTGGCGGGATCATAGGTCCAGTAGGTGTTCTCGGGAGCCGCGCTGGCCTTCTCAAGAACGCCGCTCGCGACATACATATAGCAGGCTTCTCCGGGAGGATCCTCGCCGGCGAGAACGTAAGCGCCCTCGACGCCCTCATAGGCGGTCGCGGTGAAGACGTAGGAACCGCTGGCGGTCAGGGTGCTGCCGTCCTCGCCGAGCTCGGCGGCCTTGATCTGGACGGAGCCCATGTCAAAGCCGAAGGTGTAGCCGTCAACCACGAGGCCGAAGTAGCCGGCGGCAAGAGCGTCGGTCTTCGTGTAGGTGACGGAGGAGCTGGAGCCGCTGGAGGAGGAGCCGTCGCTGTACTTGGCGACCGCAACGGCGATGGCGTCGTCCGCGTTGTCGCTCACCGCGACGGAGCCGTCCTCGGCGATGCCGGAGATGTAGTAGTTGACCTCGTCGATGGTGACATAGAGCACGCCGTTATCGGCGTCGTAGGCAAAGCCCTCGACAGCCGTATCAGAGGCGACGAGCTTGCCGTCGGCCACGCCGAGATAGACCTCGCCGACGTTGAGAGCGGTGTTGTTGACATACCAGGCGGCGTCGGCGTCGGTCGCGGCGGTGGAAGCGCTCGCGATGACGGCGCCCTCGCTCACGATGACGTAGCTGGTCGTGTCACCGTTGGTGATGGCGATGGTGACGGTGTTGCCGTCGGACAGGATGTCGGGAACGACGATTTCCATCGTGACGAGGATGTAGTAGCTGCCGCCGTCCGCGAAGGAGGTGACGGTCTCGCCGGTCGTCGCGTCGATGACCGTGACGTCAGCGCTGTCAGCGCCGAACGCAACGCCGGTGTCGGTCAGGTTGCCGACATAGGCCGTGCCGGCGCCGGTGTAGCTGAGGCTGGTACCGTCGAGCTTCCAGTTGGACTTGGAGTCGGTGGTCGTGGTCAGCAGGCCGTCGGACATGGCGGAATAGTAGAGGTTATAGCTGGAGTACTCCGCGTTCGTCACGAGATAGCCGCGGCTGGCGGAGGTGGTGAGCCAGTTGAACGCGTAGCCCAGACCCTCTTCATACGGTGCGGTGACGATATTGCCGTCCGCGTCCACACCGACGGCGTACGTGGCGGCGATGATCATGAGATCGTAGACCGCGGTCGCGGCGGAGGCGTCGACGGTGACGAACAGCTCATGCGTGCCGACCGTCAGGGACTCGAGAACGGAGGCGGGGATGACATAGGAGCCGCCGTTGTCCTCAACGGAGACAACAACGCCGTCGATCGTAACGGTGGGAACGCCGTTGCCCGGCTTTTCTTGCTCGATGCCATCGTTGGAGCCGAGGATGTAACGCACGACCTCGTTGCCGGAGGCCTCTTCGCCCTCGTCGCCGGTGACGTCCTCGACGCCGTCGTCGACGTCAACGACCTCATCCTCGGAAGGCTCTTCGACATCCGCGGGCTCCTCGTCCTCAGCGGGAGGCGCGGGAGGCTCTTCGCCCTCAGCGGGAGGCGCGGGAGGCTCTTCGCCCTCTGCGCCCTCGGGCTTTGCGGGAGGCTCCTCACCCTCAGCGGGGGGCGCGGGAGGCTCCTCACCCTCGGGCTTTGCGGGAGGCTCCTCACCCCCAGCGGGAGGCGCGGGAGGCTCCTCGCCCTCGGGGGGCGCGGGAGGTGCGTCCTCGCCGGTCACGGTCTCGGAGACGTCTGTGATCTCATCGTCGTCGGCCGCAAAAACGGCAACGGCGCTGAAGAGCGACAGAACCATCGCGAGCGCGAGCAGAAGACTCAGAAGCTTTTTCATGGTTTTCATTGCTTTGGTGTTTCTCCTTTCTTACGTTTAGCACGGGTTCATATGCCGCTTGCCGCGACACATGCCACATACCATATGCATGAGTTTATCACATTGTGTTTTGTTATACAATTAATAAACCGTAATATTCACGTAACAATAATTAATAATTCGCTATTTTTTCCTCTTTGTGGAAAACAAAACGAACTGCGGGGGATGGCCGCAGCTCGTATGACAACAATATATATTGTGTTTTACAACGGATCGTGTTCACACCGGTCGTGGTGGTGACCGTCGTGGTGATCGTGCCGGTGCGGCTCGGCGCAGTCGTGGGCCGTGCCGCGCAGAATCTCCAGCCCGTGGCGCAGGGGGCGGAGGACGGCCTCGAGGTTTTCGGTCGCCGCCTTCGGACTGCCGGGCAGATTGATGATGAGCGTTTCGCCGCGAATACCGGCCGTCTCACGGCTGAGACAGCCCATCGGCGTGATACGCATGGAGGCGCTTCGCATGGCCTCGGGGATGCCGGGCACACGGCGCTCGATGACGTCCTCGGTCGCCTCGGGCGTCACATCGCGGGGGGAGAAGCCCGTGCCGCCCGTGGTGAGGACGAGGCAGAGCTTCAGCTCATCGGCGCAGTGGATAAGCTCGCGGCGGATGTCCTCCGGCTCGTCGGGTACGAGGGCGGTATATCGGACGGGATAACCCTGTTCGGTCAGAAGCCGGACGAGGGCGGGGCCGGAGGCGTCCTCGCGTTCGCCTCTTGAACCCTTGTCGCTGACGGTGATGACGGCGGCTGTGAATTCCATGGTTACGTCTCCCTTCTTGTAAAATCGCCCGACTGCCCGCCGGATTTGCGGAGCAGGCGGATATCGTCGATGACCATATCGCGCTGTACGGCCTTGCACATATCGTAGACCGTGAGCGCGGCGGCGGAGACGGCGGTGAGCGCCTCCATCTCCACGCCGGTCGGCCCGGTGCAGGTCACGGTGGCCGTGATCTCCACCGATGTCATCTCCTCGCTGAGATACACGTCCAGCTCGATGCCGTCGATCGCGATCGGGTGGCACATGGGGATGAGATCGGGCGTACGCTTCGCGGCCATAATTCCGGCCACGCGTGCGACGCACAGCACATCGCCCTTTTTGACGCCGCCGGTGCGGATAAGCTCCCATGTCTCGCGGTTTACGAGCACGCGGCCGGCGGCGACGGCTGTGCGGCGCGTATCGGGTTTTAAGCTCACGTCCACCATGCGTGCGCCGCCGTGGTCGTCGAAGTGGGTAAAATCGTCTGCGATGGCCATAGGTCATCCTCCCCGGGTCATCCCCCGATGGTGTACATGCCGCGTCCGGCGGCGCTCATATGATCGGCGTCCAGCACCCCGTGCATGGCGGGCTTTGCGGCGATGGCGGCGCGCAGCGCCTCGGTAAGGGCGTCGCCGTGCAGACCGCGCAGCGGAAGCTCGCGGTCGGAGTGGAGGCAGGGCTTGATATGGCCCTCGCTCGTGAGACGAAGGCGGTTGCAGCTCGCGCAGAAATGGCGGCTGATCGGGGAGATGAGGCCGACGCGGCCCTGTCCGCCGGGCAGACGGTACAGCCGGGCCACGCCGCCGTCGTCGGGCAGGGGCGTGAGCGCCGGGACGCGTTCGAGCACCGTGCCGACGGGGATATACGCCTCGGGGCCGAACCGTCCGCCCATGGGCATCAGCTCGATGAAGCGAAGCTCGATCGGCTGACGGCGGGTCAGCTCCGCGAACGCCGGGATCTCGTCGTCGTTGAAGCCGCCGATCAGAACGACGTTGATTTTGAGCGGGGCAAAGCCCGCGTCCTGTGCTGCGCGGATACCGGCGACCGCGTCGTCAAGACGGCCCATGCCGCCGGTGATGCGGCTGTATTTTGCGGGGTCGAGGGTGTCGAGGCTGATGTTCACGCGGCGGACGCCTGCCTGACGCAGCGCCCCGGCGTACCGGGGCAGCAGCGTGCCGTTCGTCGTGAGGACAAGCTCCTCGATGCCGTCGATCGCGGCGAGCATGGCGCACAGTTCGGCGCATCCGCGTCGGACGAGCGGCTCGCCGCCGGTGACACGGAGCTTTTTCACACCGAGGCTGGCGGCGGCGGCGGCGATCTCCGTGATCTCCTCGAAGGACAGGATGTCCTCATGCCGCTTCCGGCAGACGCCGTCAGGCATACAGTAGAGGCAGCGGAGATTGCAGAGGTCGGTGATGGATATGCGCAGATAGGTGATGTCGCGGTCGAATGCGTCTTTCATAGGGGGTCAATACTTCCCGAACGTGCAGTTCGGATAGCGGCATTCCGGGCAGCTCTGGCACAGACCGCCCGCGCCCATGCCGCGCAGCTCGTCGTAGGTGAAGCGGATGCCGGCGAAGACCTGCGGCAGGACGACGTCCAGCATTGTCGTCTTCGCGTGGATGGCGGCGCCGGGCACGCCGAGAATCGTCGTGCCGCCGTGGTAGGCGACCGTGAACATATTCCCGGGCTGGGCGGGCACGCCCTGCGTGATGATCTCCGCGCCGCTGCGGCGAATGGCCGTGACGGTCAGGTCGTCGGGATCAACGCTCATGCCGCCGGTCATGATGATGACCTCCGCGCCGCGTATAAGCCATTTTTCGATGGCGGTCTCGAGCATATCAAGGTAGTCGTCGCAGAAGATGCAGCCGAGGACGTCGGCGTGATACGGCGCGACCTTCTCCCGGACGACCGGCTCGAATTTGTCGCGGATGCGTCCGGCATAGACCTCGCTGCCCGTGACGACGATGCCGACGGGCACACTTTGCCGGTAGGGGACAAGCTCCATCAGAGGCCGGTCGGCCCGCCGGACCATGTCCTCCGCCTGCTCGATGACGGCTTCCGGACACACGAGCGGGATGATCCGCTCGCCGGCGAGCTTCATGCCCTTCGTGACCGGGTAGTGGTCGGGGAGCGTGACGATCGTGATATCGCCGAGACTGTTGACGGCGTTCAGCAGCGGCCGGTTCACACGGAAGAAGCCGTCCTCCAGCGCTGTCAGGGTCATCTTGCCCTCGGACGGGCCGGAATACGCGGCGTTCTCCATCGGGGCCAGGGCGGCGAGACGCAGGGCGGCGTCCTCCTCGTGGATCTCACCGGCGTTCTCCTCCCAGATATAGAGGTGCTTCTTGCCGAGATCGAGCAGGTGCGGGATATCCTCCGCCGTGACGATGTGGCCGCGTTTGAAGGCGCGGCCCTTGAAGCCGTCGCGAACCTCGGTGATATCATGGCAGAGGGCGAGGCCGACGGCGTCCTCGGTTTTGACCTTTTTCATGGCTCCGCCTCCTTCACGGTATCAGGAACGCGTTCAGCCGCGTCCCG